>CAMBEF010000163.1 GCA_945865495.1 uncultured Bacteroides sp.
ATGTCCATACTAACGATCCGGGACTTGCGATACAGAAGGCACTTACTTTTGGACAGCTTACCAGGATGAAGATTGATAATATGCGCGAGGAGCATAACCAGAAGGTTATTGAAGCTGCAGAAGCAAAGAAGGCTGCAGAAGCAGTGGATACCGCTTCACAGGCTAAGGAGGCTGAGGTTGAAGAAGTCAGCGAACCTAAGAAGGATGAACCACGCAAGGAAGTAGGATTTGTAACGGTTGTTGCAGGTGACGGACTTGCCGAGATATTTGGAGGACTTGGTGTTGATTACGTTATTGAAGGCGGTCAGACAATGAATCCAAGCACTGAAGACATCCTTAATGCCGTGGATAAGGTTAATGCGGATACGGTATTTGTGCTTCCTAATAACAAGAATATTATCCTTGCTGCACAGCAGGCAGCTTCGATTGTTGAAGATAAGAAGATTGTTGTTATTCCATCAAAGACAGTTCCTCAGGGGATTACGGCCATGTTTAATTATGAGATTGCACGTTCGGCAGAAGAGAATGAGCAGGCAATGTCAGAAGGCATGAGCAATGTCAAGAGTGGTGAAGTAACATATGCCGTAAGAGATACAAGCATAGACGGCCATGAGATACACTGCAATGATATTATGGGACTTGGTGATGCAGGACTGCTTGCTGTAAGTCATGATGTAAAGTCAACAGTTATGCAGATGCTTGGTGCCATGGTTGATGATGAAGCAGAACTCATCAGTATATATTATGGCAGTGATGTTAATGAGAATGATGCAGACTCGATGGTGGAAGCGATATCAGCAGAGTATCCTGACCTTGACGTAGAACTGCAAAGAGGCGGACAGCCAATATATTATTATATAATTTCAGTTGAGTAATGAATGGCTGCCTTGTAATGCTACAGGGCAGCTTTTTGAATAATAAGGCATAGAAAGGATATTTAACATTATGAACAAGATTGATTTTATAAGAGGCGAGATGGTAGCAGCAATGAAGGCAAAGGATAAGGCACGTAAGGATGTGCTTTCACTGCTTCTTGCAGAACTCAAGAATTTTGAGATTAATAATCGTAAGGAACTTACTGATGAGGATGGAGATCAGATTATTCTCAAACAGATTAAGCAGCTTAAAGAGACTCTTTCAATGACACCTGCTGACAGGCAGGATATTATTGACGAATGTAATTTCTCGATAAGTGTGCTTAGCGAGTATGCACCTAAGATGATGGACGAAGCTGAGATTAAGAAAGTGATTGATGAGACACTTGCGGAGCTTTCAATAGAGAAGCCTACAGCTAAGGACAAGGGAGCAATCATGAGAGTGCTCATGCCTAAGGTAAAGGGCAAGGCAGACGGCAAGCTCGTCAATGAAGTGCTTGCAGGATATATGGCATGAAGCTGACTGATCTTAAAGGAATCGGAGATAAGACAGCCAAGCTGCTTAACAAGCTTTCCGTGTATACAGCAGAAGACCTGGTGAGATTGTATCCCAGGTCTTATGACATATGCGGAAAGCCTGTTTTAGTTAGTGAGATTCCCGGGCATACGGGAGATTCTCTTATAGCTGTTGATGCGGTAGTCGCAAAGACACCTGCACTTAAGCGTGTGCGCAATCTTCAGATTCTTACGGTTACACTCAAGGATGAAAAGGGCGGCCTGCTTAAGGCAACATGGTTTAATATGCCATATCTGCTCGGCTCATTAAAGCTGGGCTACAGATATATATTCAGGGGGCGCCCGGTGTTTCGCAATGGTGACTGGGTTATGGAGCAGCCTGCGCTTTATACGATGGAGGGATATTCATCGCAGATTGGCATAATGCAGCCCATATATCCGCTTACAAAAGGTCTGTCCAATAAGATAGTGTCAAAAGCAATGCAGCAGGCACTTGATGTAAAGGAACTTGTGCAGGAGCTGTTGCCTGAAGAATTGAGAAGAAGCAATGAACTTGCAGAGATTAACTTTGCAATGCGTGCAATACATTTTCCAAAAGACATGAATGATTACGAGGCAGCGAGAAAAAGGCTTGTTTTTGACGAATTTTTCTTTTTTATGCTTAATGTAAGGAGAATGAAAGAGAGTAATTCAAGGCAGCCTAATCTCAGCAGAATAGTGGATGATGCAAGGACGGATGAATTCATTAAGAAGCTGCCTTATGAGCTTACCAATGCCCAGAAACGGACATGGCAGGAGGTAAGCTCAGATATGAATGGAGAGCGCCTGATGAACAGGCTTGTTCAGGGAGATGTGGGTTCAGGTAAGACAATCATTGCGGTTCTTGCGCTTATGAACACTGTATATGCCGGATATCAGGGCGCAATGATGGTTCCGACGGAAGTCCTTGCAAGACAGCAGTACGACGATATATGTGCCATGTTTGAAAAATACGGAATCAATATAAATGTATCACTTCTTATCGGCTCCATGACAGCAGCAGCCAAGAAGAAGGAGAGGCAGCGCATTGCATCAGGAGAGGCTGGGATAGTTATAGGAACACACGCCCTTATACAGGCAAGTGTGGAGTACGCCAATCTTGGACTTGTTGTAACTGACGAGCAGCACCGCTTTGGAGTACATCAGAGAGAAAGCCTTACACAGAAAGGCAGCAGTGTGCATACGCTTGTAATGAGCGCAACCCCGATTCCAAGAACGCTTGCAATCATTATATACGGTGACCTTGACATATCAGTAATGAATGAGCTTCCAAGCAGCAGGCTGCCGATAAAGAATGCCGTTGTCGGTACAGACTACAGGCCTAATGCATACCGGTTTATAGAGAATCAGGTACAGGCGGGACATCAGGCATATGTTATATGTCCTATGGTAGAAGCACGTGAAGACGGTGATGTAATGGAGGACGGACGCGGCGATACATTTGCCAATACCAATATGCATGCAACACTTGAGAATGTTGTCGATTATACAACAATGCTTAAGAAAAATCTTCCGTCATCAATTAATGTGGAATATCTTCATGGCAAGATGAAGCCGGCGGTTAAGGATGAGATTATGGAGAGGTTTCATTCGGGACAGACGCAGGTACTTGTCTCAACAACGGTAATCGAGGTTGGTGTAAATGTTCCCAACGCAACTGTAATGCTTATAGAGAATGCAGACAGGTTCGGACTTGCACAGCTTCACCAGCTGAGGGGGCGTGTGGGAAGAGGTGCATACCAGTCATACTGCATATTTGTCGGGACATCCAATGCAAAAAAAGAAAATATGGACAGGCTTGGAATACTGCGTGAATCCAACGACGGGTTCAGAATTGCGGAGGAAGACCTTAAGCTGAGAGGCCCGGGAGACTTTTTCGGGATACGTCAGAGCGGAGATATGCAGTTTACAATAGGGGACATCTATAAGGATGCCAACCTGCTCAAAGCTGCATCTGACGCGGCAGCCGCAATTATAGAAAATGATCCGGATCTGGAGGATGATGCCAATGCCGGACTTCGTATGTATTTTGACAGAACAGATAACAAAGGAGATGTTGTATTGTGAGAGAGATGGAGTTTACAATGAGCAGGCCTAATCTTGTAAAGCCGGGAGACAGAGTGGAGGTTACTGAAGGAGCGCTCCCAAGCTCATATTATTATACTATAGAGCCGGCTGTCGCAATGTCGGCTAACTATACAACAACAGAGAGACTTAAGTCACGTGAAGGTGTTGTCAAGGAAGTCGGGGAGAATCCGAGAGGCTATTATGTAATAGCTGAATTTGATGAATAGTATAACAGGAATACAGCAGGCTTATGCCTGCTGTATTCCTGTTATATCGGTATCGGCGACCATTGAATAGTTGGTGTGATAGATTACAAAGCCAGGCTTGGAGCCTGCCGGTTTCTTAAGGTTACGTCTGAGTGTGTAGTCAACTTCGACTTTATCCTGTTCACGTCCTTTTGAATAATATGCTGCAAGGCGTGCGGCCTCCTCATAGGTTCTGTCGGGAAGTTCTTTACCGTTAGTCTTTACAATAACGTGTGAACCCGGAATTTTCTTGGCATGGAACCACCAGTCACTGTTGCCTGCAAGCTTGAAAGAAAGTTCTTCGTTCTGGATGTTGTTCTTGCCGACATACATATCAAATCCGTCTGAAGATATATAGTGGAAAGGACTGCTTGTGATGCGCACCTTCTTGCCGGCAGGGCCTTTGCGGTGGATATATCCCGATTCAATCATTTCTTCCTTAAGCTGTACGAGGTCTTCTTCACCAACGGCAATATCAAGGGCTGTAAGGATTGATTCGAGATGGTCAATCTCAGCCTGCGTTTCTTCTACAAGCTTTGATGTTGCCTCAAATGTACGCTTAAGCTTGTTATATCTGTCAAAATATCGTACTGAATTCTCACGTGCCGTAAGTGTTGCGTCAAGAGGAATTGTTACGTTCTCTCCTGTGTAATAATTAACAGTTTCAAATGAGCGGCTTCCCTCCGGAATATTATACCCGTATGTGTTGAGAAGTTCGCCGTAGATTCTGAACTTTTCACGCTTTTCGGTATCCTTTAGCTGTTTTTCCTGAATGTCAAGCTTCCTGTAGTTACGCTCAAGAAGTGTATTGACAATCTTACGCATGTCGACTGAACGCTGATGTATTCTTGTCTGGGCGTTTTTCTGTGCATAGAACGCAAAGAGCATGCTGCTTGCGCTGTCACATTGCTCAATGCGGTAAGCATTATCCCCTGATTCGTATATAGTAAGCGGTATGCTTGCAAACTCAACAGGCTTCCGTCCGTTGTAGATAATATGTGGAGTGAATGTGTTGTGTTTTACAAGTTCCATTATCGCATTTACATTATCAAAAAGCCGGTGCTGCTCATCTGATGAAAGTGTGCCTGCCGGCTGTTCACTTTCGATTCCGGCACGGTAGCATATCTCTTCGGCTATAACGGGGCTGATGCCGGTAAGTCCTGTATAAAGAGCCTTGGAGCTTTTTAATGCTTTTGCAAGAACATGCTTTGCAAATGCTTCAAAGTCAAGTTCAAGAGGATTAGCTTTGTCCATTGTATCAGGTATAAAATAGCTTCTTCCCGGAAGAACCTCGCGGACAGAGCTTATCTGTGCCGATACATGCTTGATACTGTCGATGATTACGTTATCCTCAGTAGTAAATATAATATTGCTGTGCTTTCCCATAAGCTCGACAAATAGATGCTTACGGCAGAGGTCACCCATCT
>CAMBEF010000164.1 GCA_945865495.1 uncultured Bacteroides sp.
GAGCATCTGCCTTACAAGCAGAGGGTCATAGGTTCGAGCCCTATAGGCCCCACTTAATGCGGTTAAGCATTTTAGGCCGGCGTGGCGGAATTGGCAGACGCCTTGGACTTAAAATCCAATGGGAAGAAATTCCCGTACCGGTTCAAGTCCGGTCGCCGGCACTTGGATTTGTTAATACAAATCAACTTAATATGTATGCGCTAATAGCTCAATTGGATAGAGCGTTCGGCTACGGACCGAAAGGTTGGGGGTTCGAGTCCCTTTTGGCGCACTGCTTGAGGATCTGTAAGTGTACAGGTCCTTTTTTGTTGTGCTATTATGTTTAGTATGTCGATTGTATTCCGGAAATTCCTGTGGACTGCTATATAGCATAGTGAAAAAAATATTATAGAAAGCGAAAGACCATACAACTGAGTTGTATGGTCTCTCTGAGGGGAGTATAAATAATTAATAAGGGGTTATAGTAAAAAGAAATAATAAGGGGAATTTCTTCTTACAAATGATAATATATCATATGATTTCATATTTTGCAACAGAAAATTGCAGAAAAATGAAAAAAATTTTAATTAATGTCGAAAGATGCGATAAATACTGAATAAGAAGCAGGATTATGAGTAATACTAGGATATGTAGCATATTTAATATAAGCTTATAAGGAGGTCATAATAATGGCAAAGAACAGCTATAACTCATCAGAGAGTAATTCAACAGATTCAATGGGAAATTCATCAAAGAATGCATCAGACAACTCATCAAAGAACAGCTCAAAGAACAGCTCAAAGAACAGTTCTAAGGACAGTTCAAAGAATAGCTCAAAGAACAGTACAGACAGTTCGGACTGCTTTGGCGATTCTTATAATAAAGAGGATGATTGCTACTAACAGGCATCTGTATATTATTTCAAGATAGGAAATAATGAATGGGACGCAGTGTGGTCAAGATATATGTATGAAATTATTTGAGTACATAAGTCATGACCATGCTGCATTTTTTTGAAATATGAATAATATATATTATATATTGAGTGCCAGGATGATGATATGTCATTTGAGATTATTAATGCAAGGATGGTAAAGGACTACATGCAGGATAAGAATGCCGTGCTTATTGATCTGCGGCCGCAAAATGAGTATATTCAGGGGCATGTTGAAGGTGCGGTACACATGGAGATGAATACATTTGAGCGGGAGATAGTAAGGTATGATAAAACGGCTGTACTTATATTCTATTGCGACAGAGGTGCCAACAGTATGATAGCGGCAAGAAGGGCTAATGAGATGGGGTATGCAGCAAAAAGTGTTATTGGCGGATATGGGGCATTTGGTTGACAATGCAACGGCTACGTCTTACAATTAAGAACATGGGAAATATGAAATAAAAGATAACATACAAAATAAATAAAGAGAGAGCAGACAGGTTTATATGGAGATTTTTAAGCTGGTTGCACCGTGTCATTTTGGACTTGAAGCGGTGCTTAAGAGAGAAATAACGGATCTGGGATATGAGATAACGCAGGTTGAAGACGGAAGAGTAACATTTGAAGGTGATGCGGAGGCCATATGCAGGGCTAATGTAGGTTTAAGAACGGCTGAAAGGGTTCTTCTGCAGGTCGGAAGGTTTAAGGCAGAGACATTTGACGAGCTGTTTGAAAATACAAAGGCGCTTGAGTGGGAGAACCTCATACCAAAGGATGGGAAATTCTGGGTAACAAAAGCTAACTCAGTTAACAGCAAGCTTTTCAGCTCTTCAGATATACAGAGTATAGTTAAGAAATCAATAGTTGAGAGACTTAAGTTAAAGTATAAGACAGATTGGTTTGAGGAGACAGGAAGTGAATATCCTATCCGTATCAATATAGTCAAGGATGAGGTACTTGTAGCACTTGATACAACAGGCAATTCGCTCCACAAGAGAGGATACAGGCCGGTAGCAGGTGCAGCACCGATTTCTGAATCACTCGCGGCGGCGCTTATTATGCTGACACCATGGAATAAGGACAGAATACTTGTTGACCCATTCTGCGGAAGTGGCACATTTCCAATTGAGGCAGCTATGATGGCTGCTTCAATCGCTCCGGGAATGAACAGAACATTTACATCGATGAAGTGGGATAATATTATACCGTCAACTGAGTGGGATGCTGTAATAGAAGAAGCAAAGGATATGGTTGACCTTGATATTGATGTTGATATTCAGGGCTATGATATTGATGATGAGGTCCTTAAGGTGGCAAGAATGAATGCTGCCAGATTTGGTGTGGACAAGCTCATACATTTTCAGAAGAGGGATGTACGTGAACTGAGCCATCCTAAAAAATACGGATTTATTATAACCAACCCGCCATATGGTGAAAGACTTGAGGAGAAGTCAGCTCTGCCGCCTATATATGAGGCTTTTGGAAGACAATTCGCCAAGCTGGATACATGGTCGGCATATATGATAACTTCATATGAAGATGCAGAAAAATATTTTGGCAGAAAAGCTGATAAGAACCGTAAGATTTACAATGGTATGATTAAGACATATTTCTACCAGTTCTTAGGTCCGAAGCCGCCAAGACGTGGAGGAACGAATTGAGAGATAATAAGGGACTGTATCTTACACTTATGGTAATTGCAGTTGTGTTTGCCGGAGTCATCTTTGGCGGAAGGCTCTTAAAGGAAGAGATTGCCGTAGGCCAGACTGTTTCAAATGATGAACGCCCGGCAGAATGGAATATGATTATTGCACAGGAGATTAATTCCCATGGGATACGGCTTGTTCTTAATGGCAAAGAACGCGAAGTGTCAAAAGGGCAGATTATCATGAATAGTGATAATCAGATTATGTTAAATGAGGATCTTTTTACTAAGGATTTTCAATGTGCATTTGCATGCATAGATGAAAGCAGCATTGTTATAATGAAAGGCACCGCCAGGGCAGATATTGAGATTGGCGGCGATTTTATGACTGTGGGAGAGAATGTGTCACAGATAAAGAATGCCGCGCAGATTATAGATGGTGATGCATATGTGCAGGCTGAAGTGCTGGAGAAGGCATTTGGTTATGGCTATAAGTGGGATATAGATAAGAATACAGTGTATCTTAATGACAGCAAGAAAAGTGCCAATGTTCTTCCGGCAAGATTTACATATGCTGACCTGGACAAGCTGCCATCAGTTCGTAATCAGGGCAGGCTGAGCACATGCTGGGCATTTGCGGCATGTACTGCACTTGAATCGGGGCTGCTTCCAAAAGAACATTATATATTTTCAGTAGATAATATGAGTGTTAATAACGGCTTTAAGGGAACTCAGGCGGATGGTGGCGAGTGTATGCGTGCAATATCGTATCTGGCATCGTGGAAAGGACCTGTGAAGGAAGAGGATGACCCTTATGGTGACGGAATATGTAATTATGACGCAAAGCCGGTGAAGCATGTCCAGGAAGTCCAGATTATCGACAGCAAGAATTTTGAGAGCATTAAGAAAGCAGTATTCCTGCATGGCGGCGTGCAGACATCCATATATACGCAGATGACGTCCGGGAGCGGATATTCAAGGTATTACAACAAATCTAACAATGCATACTGTTACATAGGAACAAACAGACCTAATCATGATGTTGTTATCGTGGGCTGGGATGATAATTACTCCAAGTATAATTTCAACGGAACTCTTGAGGGAGATGGTGCATTTATCTGCATGAACAGCTGGGGAAGCTCATTTGGAGATAACGGACTATTTTATGTATCATATTATGATTCTAATATTGGTATGCATAATGTAGTATATACAGGAATTGAAAGTACGGATAATTATGAGAAGATCTATCAGACGGATCAGTGTGGCTGGGTAGGTCAGATGGGATATGATGATTCAACGGCATATTTCTCTAATGTATATACGGTTGAGGATGATGAACTGCTTCGCGCAGTAAGCTTTTATGCAACCGGCAAGGCAACGGAATATGAGATATATCTTGTAAATGATTTTAAGAGCACGGCATCATTTGATAAGATGCAGTTTGTCCAGAAGGGAAGCTTTGTCAATGCGGGATATTATACGGTTAAGCTGGATAAGCCGGTTGAGCTTGCAGCAGGGTCACAGTGTGCTGTAATTATTAAGATTAAGACCCCGGGCTCAGTGCGTCCGGTCGCCATAGAATACCGTGCGGATGAGTATACTGCAGATGTAGTTCTTGATGACGGATGTGGGTATGTAAGTCTTAACGGAAGGTCATGGGAACATGTTGAGGAATCCAAGAACTGTAATATATGCCTTAAGATGTTTACCGACAGCATTAATTAGCGGAATATACAACAGAGTGTGTGGCGTGAAGCAGACAGTAAAAGGATAGAATAGTGTAGAAAGGTTTATTAAAATGGCAGAAAAAATTATATTTGCAACAGGCAATGCCGGCAAGATGAAGGAAATACGAATGATTATGTCTGACCTTGATGTTGAGGTTGTGTCCATGAAGGATGCCGGAATTAATATTGATATAGATGAAAATGGAACAACATTTGAAGAAAATGCTCTTATTAAGGCACGGGCAGTAATGCAGGAATGTAATATGATTACTCTTGCAGATGATTCGGGTCTTGAAGTTGACTATCTTAATAAGGAACCGGGAGTGTATTCTGCAAGATATATGGGAGAAGATACGTCATATGATATTAAGAACCGGTCTATAATAGACAGGCTTGAAGGCGTTACAGGCAATGACAGAAGTGCAAGGTTTGTATGTGTTATTGCAGCGGCGCTTCCTGACGGACGTACACTTACAACAAGGGGAACGATAGAGGGGCTTATCGGTTATGAACAGAAGGGTGAGAATGGCTTTGGATACGATCCTATAGTATATGTACCGGAGTATGATGCAACGACTGCCGAATTGTCAATGGAAGTCAAAAACAGTATCAGTCACAGGGGCAAAGCACTGGCTGCAATGAAGGCAAAACTGCTTGAAATGGGGCTTGTCAAAAAAAAGTAAAAAAAATCAAAAAAACTTTGAAAAAAGTGTTGACATTCTGATAGCCTTATAATATAATAACACTTGCGTTGCGGTACTAAAGATTCTGAAGCCGCTAAGCAGCAGTTATATCGGGGTGTGGCTCAGCTTGGCTAGAGCGCTTGATTTGGGATCAAGAGGTCGCAGGTTCGAATCCTGTCACCCCGACT
>CAMBEF010000165.1 GCA_945865495.1 uncultured Bacteroides sp.
CTTCTTGAATCTGAATTTGTCTCATACCGCAGATGGCTTGACAAAGATGAGTTCATAGACATGATTGCGATTGCCGAGTCCACTCCCGGACCGATGGCAATAAACAGCGCAACTTATATCGGTTACCGTATATGCGGCTTTTGGGGTGCGCTTGCGGCGACTGTTGCGGTGAGCATACCGTCATTCATTATTATTTATATAATTTCGCTTTTCCTCGATCAGTTTATGGCACTTACTGTTGTACAGAATGCTTTCCGCGGAATACAGGCATGCATAGTATATCTTGTATTCACTGCCGGTCTGAAACTGCTGCGCAGGCTTGACAGAACCTCCATGAATATATTTATCGTATCTGCGGTAACCGCATTAATGATTCTGTTTTCGGTTTTTGCAATAGACTTTTCATCAATATTTTTCATATTCATATGTGGAGCTGCCGGTGTTGCAGTATGGCTCGGAGGTGAGAAAAAATGATATACCTGAAGCTTTTCCTTACATTTCTTGAGATAGGAACAGTGTCCTTCGGAGGCGGATACGGAATGATTCCGCTGATCAGGGATGCTGTCATGACCAACGGCTGGCTCAGTGAAGATGAATTTATTAATTTCATCGCAATATCCGAATCAACCCCCGGACCGCTTGCTGTCAACATGTCGACTTTCATAGGTTCGACACAGGCAGGAATTGCCGGTGCTTTTGTGGCAACGCTTGGCGTTGTTCTTCCGTCATTTATCATAATTCTTATTATTGCTGCACTTATAAACAATCTTCTCAGATTCCGCGGTGTCCAGGCTTTTCTGTCAGGAATACGTCCATGTGTGGTTGCGCTGATTCTCTCCACCGCAGTAACGCTCGGTCTTAAGGCACTTTTCGGATTTGAGAATATTCACTTTGTACTTGCAGTTGACATCCGTGCCGTAGCAATACTTACTATTCTTGCATGTGTTGGTGCCGTTTATAAAAAAATGCGTTCAAAACAGGCTTCCCCTATTCTTATGATTGTTATTGCCGCAGTGCTGGGCGTGATAATGTATGCGTGATGCGCACCATTATTTCTATCTGTATATTTGACATTTTCAATCATGCAATATAGAATTAATAGCACAGAATATATTTGAAAGGACATATATCAATGGCACAGAATCCAATAGTAACAATCACAATGGAAAACGGCGATGTAATGAAGGCTGAGCTTTATCCTGAAATCGCCCCTAACACTGTAAACAACTTTATCTCTCTCATTAACAAAGGCTTCTATGACGGACTTATCTTCCACAGAGTAATCTCAGGTTTCATGATCCAGGGCGGCGATCCTGAAGGAATGGGCTACGGTGGTCCGGGCTACAGCATTGCAGGTGAGTTCTCAGGCAACAATTTCAAGAATGACCTTAAGCACACAGCAGGCGTACTTTCAATGGCACGTTCACAGCACCCTGATTCAGCAGGTTCACAGTTCTTTATCATGCATAAGGATGCTCCGCATCTTGACGGACAGTACGCTGCATTCGGTAAGCTTACAGAAGGCTTTGATGTGCTTAACAGCATTGCAGAGACAGATGTTGACTGGAATGACCGTCCACGTAACCCACAGGTTATGAAGACTGTAACTGTCGAGACTTTCGGTGTAGATTATCCGGAACCTGATACACTGTAATTTGTAATTACGATAGTTTTAATTTTAATATAAAAAGCTGCCTTGCCGGAATCTGGTATCAATTCTGGCAAGGCAGCTCTTTAATTATTCTTTAATTGCTCTAAGCACCGCTGTTGCATCAATTCATCTGTTACTGCGGATACTTCATGCGGTCCGGTGCCGGTGCATCAAGCACTTCTGTCTTATACTTATTCATGTATATCTTGGCAAGCTTAAGATTATTGTCGAGATAATTGCCACAATCCCTAGGAGAATATCCCGGTATCTCGCCCTCGTATGACAGTATGTAATCTGCCATTCTTCTGAGGACATCAATTATATCTTCCGGCTCGAGTTCGCCGGCAAATATCACATAGAATCCGGTCCTGCATCCCATCGGTCCGAAATATATTGTCTTATCCTTCCACTCAGGGTCATTACGAAGGAATGTTGCTCCAAGGTGCTCTATGGAATGAATGCCCGCGGTGTCCATAGGTGCTTCCTCATTCGGTCTTGTAAATCTCAGGTCAAATGTTGTAATAACTTCGTCTCCTATGTAATCACGGCGCGATACATATACCCCCGTAAGAAGATTAAGATGATTAACTGTAAAACTTGCTATCTTATTCATAAGCTCTGGTTCCTCCCATATAATCCTGTCTGAGCTTTTCTTTTTGCTTCAGACACTCACTTATTATCGGACTTATCTTTATAAATTCGTCCACAAGGTCCGGATCAAAGAACTGACCGCGTCCCTCTACAATTATCGCCATAGACTTCTCATGGCTGTACGGTTCTTTGTATGGCCTTTTGGATGTAAGAGCATCGTATACATCAACAATGCTCATAATCCTTGCTGACAATGGTATCTCCTCACCTGACAGTCCATACGGATATCCTTTGCCATTCCATCGCTCATGGTGATACAATGCCATCTCTTCCGCTGTTGATATGAAATAGTTATCCATAACCTGATTACGGATCTTACGGAATGTCTGCCCACCTATCACGGTATGTGACTTCATATAATCAAATTCATCATTATCAAGAGAACTTGCCTTACGGAGTACATCATCCGATATCGCAATCTTGCCAATATCATGAAGCGGTGCTGAGCGTATTGCGCTTCTTACAAAATCTTCCGTAAGGTCATTCTTATACTTAGGAACCTTGCGGAGTTCGTTAATAAATGCAGTAAAATATATTGATGTATTCTTTATATGTCCGCCCGTCACGCCATCCCTGCACTCAACAAGCTCAGCAAAACCTACAGAAAGCAGATCCTGCATCTTCTCTATCTCTTTCACCTTTTCATCTACAAGTTCTTCAAGATGGTGTTCGTAATCATACAGTTCAAGCTGGGTTTTAATTCTGCGCTTCATAACAGCAGGTACAAACGGTTTTGTTATAAAATCCGCAGCACCAAGGTCAAATCCGCGCACCTCACTCACCGGGTCTGAATTACCGGTAAGAAATATTACCGGTATTCCCTTCCACGCATTCTTCCCCTTAATCACGCCTATTGCTTCATATCCGTCCATCTCCGGCATCACAATATCCAGCAGGATAAGATCAGGGATAGTACTTTCAAGTATTGCAAGTGCCTCCTTAGCTGACCCTGCCTGAATAAGATCATATTCATCTCTAAGAACATCTTCAGCCGCACGCCTGTTAAATTCAACATCATCAATAATAAGAATTGTACGTCTCGCCATATGCTCTCTCCCATATATTTTATTCACGTTCAAACTTTGTGTTTATTTTAACACATAAAGTACCATTTTTCAATGTCAGTATGTTATGTTGTTTTATCGTTTTTCAATAAATTTTTATTGACTTTTGATTAAACATAGTGTATACATTAACTAAACCGATAACCGATAACCGTGGAACCGATAACAAGATCAAATACATTTACGGTACTTTGTGCCTGTGCACAGACTAAGGATGCCCTGAAAACGGGCAGGAATGGAGGATTAATATGAATACAAATACTACCGGCAGGAATAATGTCTTTAATGTTACCCGTTTTACGAAGCTGCTACTTGATATTGCATTTGTGTGTGCCATTATAACATGGCTTGCGCTTCCCGTCCTTATACATTTTTACGGGAATTACAGCAGCTTTTTCGCCAGATACTTCTGGATCATGTGGTTATTATTTGCCTCGGCAGGAGCATTTACAATATCTATAATCGCAGAGCTAAGGAAGATGTTCGCCACCGTGCTTGCAGATGACTGCTTTGTATATTCCAATGTTACAAGCCTCAAAAGAATGGGAATATATGCATTTCTTATATCAGGCATCACATGTATCAGGCTTTTTCTTTATCTGTCCCCTGCTGCCATAATTGTAATCATCACATTCTTTGTGGCCGGAATGTTCAGCCGCGTACTGGCGCAGGTATTTGAAAAAGCAGTCAGCTACAAGACTGAGAATGACCTTACAATCTGAATACACTACTGAATACACTAATACCGGGAATAAATCCTGAAACGAATGGAGATGTTTTAATGGCTATACGCATTAATCTTGACGTTGTGATGGCTCAACGCAAAAAAAGCCTTACAGAGCTGGCTTCGGAGGTCGACATAACGCTTGCCAACCTGTCAATTTTAAAGACCGGCAAAGCAAAGGCTATAAGGCTTTCAACGCTGGATGCAATATGCCGTGCGCTTGACTGCCAGCCGGGAGATATTATTGAGTATGTTGATGATGTCGTTGATGATGAGCAGGAATAAGCTCGGAGCATCAGCAGTAATGAGAGGAGTTGTATGGGAACAAATATGAGCGAAACTATGGGAGCGAATATCAAAGCAAATACGAAAATAAATATTAATAATACAAAATTCTATCTGAGAGGCTGCGCACTGTACTCTGTTTTCTATGTGCTCTGCCTGTATCACAATCCGTCAGGAATTACATTTCCGCTGTTCGCAGCCGGCAATATCGTATTGTTCAGGCTTTTTGCTGCAAAAAAGAACGGGCTGCAATTTTGCAATGCCGTTCCGCGCGAATGCATTTTCTACGAAGCCGCAGTTGTGCTTCTTGGCGTATCCACATGTATTACCGACTGTGCAGCAATGATTTTTCTTAATAAGCTTGCAATATTTGTACTTATGAACTGTTATTTCCTGCGTGCGGTGTACAGCACTGATAGCTGGAGCTTTGCAAAACACCTGTGTTCGGTCATGCGGATCATCATAGGCGGTCTTGAATATCTTCCAAAGCCATTTCATGATGTGGCAGAATGCCACAGAGCTTCAAAAGCTGCCCGCTCTGCCAACGCTGCCGGCAATGCTGACGGCAATTCCGGCAGTACAGCAGGCGGCAATATAGCAAGCGATAATATATCAGGCACTAACATAGCAGGCGATAATATACACAGACGCAGAATCAGCCTGCCTCCGATTGCAAAAAGCATACTTATGGGAATACTGATAGCGTTTCCTCTTCT
>CAMBEF010000166.1 GCA_945865495.1 uncultured Bacteroides sp.
CAGGGCGGTTTTTACGAAGTTTCTTTATATCAAATGTAAATTCCGGAAGCTTAAAATCCGCAACTGCCTGAAGACTTTCGCGCTGTGCCTCAAAAAAAGGATATTTATGTCCATTCCAGACTTTTCTTATCACAAAATACTGCTCGTACTTTGACTTAAGCATATAGTTGTAATCAGCCGGAACAGGCATTGTTGTATTCTCAAACGGAAGCCTGATAATATTTTTAAAAAGCTTTTTATCCCTTCCTCTATTACCTATAAGTATCCATGGAAATATCTGTCCAAGACTGTCTGACTCATATTCCGGTACTCTTGCCATCTGTGTCTCTGCAAGATGGTACAGTGCAATCCCAAGATGTCTGCTGTCATCATTTTTATTGAACTTCACATTATACAGGCGCTCCAATTCCATAAGGTTGGCATCCTCAGCGGCTTTACTTATCTTATTATTAACTATGGCATCCGCAACTGCTATTATATGCTTTACCTCATCACATCTTCTGCGCTCATCCCTATCATCCCTGTACAGATAATCAAGCACAAATATATCTATTCCCACAAGATATGGAAAATTATAGAACTCATCCATATGCTCCTGTTCATATGATATATGCGTATTATTAACTACCCTTGCAAGGAAAAGCCAATGATCCTCCTTGTGCTCATAATCATGCAGGCAGTAATTACCGGGAAGTTCCTTCGCCGCTGCGCGCCTGAACTTCTCATAGTCTGCCCTCTTCATGCATATGTCCATGTCATCATCCCATGGCACATAACCGCCATGCCTTACAGTTCCAAGAAGTGTTCCCCAATCGGCAAAGTAAGTGATATTATGTTTCCTGCATATCGAATCTATGACATCAAGCACCTTAAGCTGCGCGCCCCATGCCTGCTTTATGGCCGTCGGTACGAAAAAGCCATTGCGTACCTCATCTCTGAAATAATCAATAGGTAATCTATCCATTCCGTCTCCTAATTCATAACAGACATAATCTTTATATAATCTTCTGACTTGTCACGCATAATCTTAAGCCCGCTCTCAAGTTCATTTATCCTGAACCTGTGCGTTATCAGCTTAGATGGCATGATACTGCCACTGCCGATACTCTTAAGGACATAATGCCAGTCATCATCATCGTCACCCGTAAATGATGAATTCCATGTTCCGGTAACATGAAGCTGATTGCGCAGTATCTTCCAATAGGTCTGCTTATCAAAATTTATATCTGAATACGGATTGCCGACAAAACATATACTTCCCCCACATGCTGCTGAATTAACCGCCCAATTAACTGTCTCATTCTTACCGACACACTCAAAAAAGACGTCAACTCCGCTGCCATCTGTCTTTTCCATCAGCCACTCTGCTGCATCACATCCACTTGAAATTCCTTCCCGTATATCATAAAAATTATCTTCCGGAATATCAAAATTTGCTGTCATAGCCTTCTGTGATGACTTATTCCCGATTACAAATATATTATCATATCCGCGGCTTTTCAAAAGCATGACAATAAGCATGCCAATAGTTCCAAGTCCGCAGACGGCAATACTTACATCATCAGCTGCTTCCACATTACCGGAAAGCACACGTCTTATTGCATGACATGCAACTGCAGACGGTTCAAGCATTGCTGCGTCCTGATAAGAAACATTATCCGGAAGCTCTATAAGATTAGCTGCCGGAACTGCCGCGTACTCAGCAAAACCGCCATTACATCTTGAGCCAAGATAACTGTAATTGCGGCACATCTCATACATTCCTTTTTTGCACGCAATACACTGCCTGCATGGAATAAGAGGGAATATTCCTACTCTTTTATTAAGCCACGTGCCATCATCTCCCGCAGAATTACAATAATCAGAATTACTGCCATTATCCACAGCAATAACGCGTCCGGCAAATTCATGTCCCGGAATAAGCGGCATACTATGTGCACCGGTCTTATATATACGTGGAATATCCGAACCGCATATTCCCGCTGCCATAACTTTAACAAGCACCTCTCCGTCTCTTAGCTGTGGCATATCCACATCCTCATATCTTATGTCATCCGTATCATGAAGCACCCATGCTTTCATACTAATCTCCGTTCTTACCCGCATTAATTGCTGTTATAAATCTTTCAAGATCTGCATTAGTTGTAATCTTATAGTTATTCTCATCTCCCGGAATCACCGCTATATTCATTCCGGCAATAACAGCCGGCTCCGTGGAACCATTTATCGAATATATTCTGTCAGGCAGCAGTGCTTTATTAGCTTCATAATATCTGCCTAATCTGAACAGTTCCGGTGCCTGCCCCGCAAAAAGTGTACTTCTGTCAAGCAGTGAATCCACATGCATTCCATCATTACTCATGTATATGGTATCCTTCATTGGCAGAACCGGAAGCACTCCGTCATATTCCGCTGCTTCATTATTATTGCCGCCTGTAAGTCTGCTCACACAGCTTTCTATAAGTTCACCACTCAGGCACGGTCTTGCTGCATCGTGAATAAATACAACATCCGAGTCATCTGCATACTTTCGTATGCTTTCAAGTCCATTGAATATTGAAAGCTGACGTGTCTGCCCCGGCTCTGTGAATCCTCTGAACTTATGACTGTCATCATAATAATCAATGTCTTTTCTTATCCTGTCATGCCACATATCATCTGCAACGATCTGAACAGCATCTATATAACTGCTTTCTGCAATCGTTTCTATGCAGTATGAAATAATTGTACGTCCTCCAGCCTCTATATACTGCTTTGGTATATCCGCACCAAGCCGCAGACCCCGTCCGCCCGATAATATAAGTGCAATATTCATAACTGTCCCCTGAATCTTAGATTGCGTATATCTTCTATTATATCTTTGTATGGCCTGTCCTTTCCAAACAGCAGCGTAGTTCCGAGCACAAAACCTTTCATGCCTTTTGGTGCAAACTCCGTAATTCTCTGTGCGCTGCATGCTCCATCCCAGTACATCTCAAAATCCATGTCTTCTTTTAAGGAAAGGAGTTTGTCTATCTTATGCCCTACATACGGCAGATACATCTGACCTGCATTACCCGGATTGACAGACATAACAAGCACCTTTTTTACAATACGCAGCAAATCAAATACGGACTCTACAGACGTTCCGGGATTAATTGCTATTCCAGGAATCATTCCTGCATCGATAATTGTCTGCAATGTTGTTGAAGGATGATATTCTGCTTCAGGATGGATATACACCGTATCTCCCTTGCGCAGATTTTTAAGAAACAGCCCTATGTGTGTATTAGGATGTTCAATCATAAGGTGCACATCCAAAGGCTTGTCTGTTGCTCCCGCAATGTATCTCATATCATTCAGTGACATTGCAAAATTAGGCACATATCGTCCATCCATAATATCTATGTGAAATGAGTCTATGCCACCTTTTTCAAGTTCTCTCACTTCTCTTTCCAGATGTCCGTAATCCGCGCACATCATGGATGCTGTTAATTCAAATTGCATATGGTTATCTCGATTCTGTTTATTATAGTGGTATTATAGCATGTGATTTTATGAATATACATAGTAATTGGTCTCTTCTTCCTCAAGCTTATCGATAATTGCAAAATATTCATTTATATCTTTTATTTTATATTTTTCAACTATTATTGTGCTCCCGGTCTTATCATGTATATCACTGATATCCTGCAGACACGTTATATATATCGGATTGTTAAAATTCCCATACTGGATATAACGTCTTCCAATTCCATGTGCCGTCTGCCCTGAATCTGATGGCCACCTGTATATGTCACCATACTCCATCTTAAGGAATTCTTCAGGCTTTGAAGGTGCCGCAAAATCATATCCTTCAAAAGATATTCCTGTTACAGGCAATACAGCATCTGCACTGCAGAAATCGCTGCATGCACTGACAACAAAAAATGTCTCTATTCCGTATCCTATTCTCCCTGTAGGTACTTCTGATACAAAGCCCACGTCACGCGCTATCCTGTCATTATATTCTATTCTTTCCTTAAAGCTCATCATGCTTTTCCTGCAATATACTGAACACTCATCAACGTATTTTTTGAGGTCATCATATGTACAGTTTTCATTATAATAATCCAACGGAAAAATGTCGACAATATACGGATAACTGTTATTATTCCTGCTTTTTACATACGCCGCGAGAAAACTGCCGTTAAGTGTAAATAATATTTCTTTATTTTCATCATACATTTTCTGGACAGTTTCCCTGTAATTATCATTCTGATTCATCTCTAATGAAGATGATACATACAGCATACCATTTAGATTACAATAATCTATAAGCCTTTTATAATCATCCCGCATCAGCAGTAAATCCATGTCGTCATCCCATGGTACAAATCCACCATTGCGCACTGCCCCAATAAGGTTGCCCTCGCCCAGCATGAGATGTATGCCGATTGATTCAGCCAGATTCTTTACCTTTAATGTTGCATCCAGTAATTCCGTCTGTCTTATTCTAAGTCTTCCTTTAGCAGGCTTAACTCCTCTGACATCTGCCGTGCGCATGAAAAATTCTATTCGTTCTTCTGAACATTTATGTAAATTATCCGCATAAAGATACATAAGTCTGTATATTCCCGCATCAGTTTGAAATTCATCCATAAAATCCTTAGACGTCTTATTAGCCTCAGATGCAAGATGCTCTCTTAAATACCTATATACTACGTATTTTTCAATCCCCATACTCTTTAGCTGGTATTCCATCTGAGTACATATCGAATACCCGGCAGCAAGCACAATTATTGCATCATCTGCATAATCACCAAGCCTTGAAGGTGCAATAACCTCTATGTCTCTTATGAAGCTTCCCTGTATCTTTACATTGTTATCTGTAAAAAAAGCCACATTATCACTTCCGAAATAGTCCAACGCCTCTAATCCGTATTTGCCAGTTCCAAAAAGTATTATTTTTCTCATTATTTAAGTTCCTCAATTATATTCATAATCTCACCGGCATCTACATCTGACATACTGTAATATATTATCCTGTCAGAGCTTATCCCCTGTGCAATCAGCATTTCTTTTACAGATTCACAGACTTTTTCATTCA
>CAMBEF010000167.1 GCA_945865495.1 uncultured Bacteroides sp.
CCCTGTCTCTGCTTGTGCTTAGGGTTCTCACAGATAATTCTGATACTTCCCTTTCTTTTGATGACTTTGCATTTCTCGCAAATTGGTTTAACTGATGATCTAACCTTCATTGCCAAAGCCTCCTTTCAAAAAAGTACGTTTGTTATTATATCACATATAAAATGTGAATAGCAAGAATAAATTTACAAATATATAAAAATATTTTTAAAAATATTACTGTCTGTGCTTACTTATCTCTCCAGATAATTCTGCCCTTAGTAAGGTCATATGGTGAGAGTTCAATTGTTACCTTATCACCAGGAAGGATGCGGATAAAATTCATACGGAGCTTTCCACTGATATGTGCAAGTACCTGATGGCCATTCTCAAGCTCAACCTGGAACATTGCGTTAGGAAGCTTCTCAACTACCTTACCTTCGATTTCGATTACATCTGACTTTGACATTTAAATCCTCCTCATAAAACTGATTATTGATTATTCTGATTATATAACTTCAGGCTTCTTCTTACATCTTCATTCGTTATCTCCAGTCCCGAATCCAGCTTTGCTGCAATTCCTTCTGCCTGCGATGCAATAAACTGAAGATGTTTCTCTTTCTTTTTCTTGGGATTACTTACTTCTTTAAGTCTCCCGTCTGAAAGATACACGAATCTGTCATCCCTGTCAAGTATAACATACAGGGTATCTTTGTCATGTCCGGCCTTCGACCTCGCAAAATATCCTTTTTTAAAGCGTTCAATCATAACTGTTACTCCTGCGCTTCTTTATAAATACTTTGCTGCTTCTTCTTTGGAAAGAGATAATATCTCAGGTCCGTTGTCTGTTATAAGAATTGTATTCTCATAATGGGCTGAAAGCGAATGGTCTGCGGTAAGTACTGTCCAGCCGTCATCCATCCATTTGACATTCTCCGTACCTATGTTAATCATAGGTTCAACAGCGAGCGTCATTCCGCTTACAAGCTTCATGCCTCTGTGTGGCTGTCTGAAATTAGGCACCTGAGGATCCTCGTGAAGATTGCTGCCTACTCCGTGGCCTACAAGCTCCCGTACTATGCCATAGCCGTAAGGCTCTACATAGTCTGCTATAGCGTTGGATATCTCAAAGAGATGTCCTCCGTTAACTGCTTTCTTAATTCCCTCAAAGAAGCTCTGTCTTGTAACATCAATAAGCTGCTGCGCCTCTTTGCTTATCTCGCCGACGCCATGAGTTCTTGCTGCATCCGAATGGTATCCTTTATATATAACACCGGCATCAAGGCTTACTATATCACCTTCATGCAGGACATGCTTCCTGTTAGGTATACCGTGAACGACTTCGTCATTAACAGATACACATATTGATGCAGGATAACCTTCATAATTCAGAAAGGAAGGTTCACAGCCATAGCTCTTTATAATGTCATATCCGACCTGATCTATGTGCTTAGTTGTAATCCCCGGTTCAATTATCTTAGCGAGTTCTTCATGCACGATGGCAAGAATTCTTCCTGCCTCGCGCATTAACTCTATCTCTCTTTGTGACTTTACTGATACTGACATATCTATCCTCTTATAATATACTCAGGATTAACCAAGTATCTTAACTATTGAGTTAAATACTTCGTCCATATCAACAGTTCCATCAACCTCTTTCATGATTCCCTGCTTAGCATAGTAATCAATAAGTGGCTGTGTCTGCTTGTGATATACATCAAGTCTGTTCTTTACTGTCTCAGGCTTGTCGTCATCACGAAGTATAAGCTTCTCGCCGCATGCATCACATATACCCTCGACCTTAGTAGGGTTATACTTAATATGGTATGTTGCACCACATCCTACGCATGCACGTCTGCCTGACATACGGTTGATGATATTCTCATCAGGCACTTCTACGTTAATTGCGTAATCAACCTTCTCGCCAATTGCCTTAAGAGCCTCGTCAAGAGCCTCTGCCTGAGGAATTGTACGTGGGAAACCGTCAAGTACATAACCGTTAGCACAATCCGGCTCCTTAAATCTATCTATAACCAAGTCTACAACGAGTGAATCCGGAACAAGCTCACCCTTATCCATGTATGTCTTGGCTTTCTTTCCAAGTTCTGTTCCGTTCTTTATGTTGGCCCTGAAGATATCACCTGTTGAGATGTGTGGAATTGAATACTTCTCAGCGATTCTTTTAGCCTGTGTTCCCTTACCTGCGCCTGGCGCACCTAACATAATAATCTTCATATGACACCACCTGTTCTTAAATAGCGTTATAACGCATGCGCGAAAATATAATCTTCACGCATACGTTATCCGCCTGTCTATGTTCAAATATATTAATCTGACAAAAATCCTTTGTAATATCTCTTAGCCATCATTGACTCGATCTGCTTAGCTGTCTCAAGGACTACACCAACTATGATTATGATTGATGTTCCACCGAATGACACGCTTGCATTGAACAGACCTGAGCAAAGGATTGGAACCAGTGCAACTACCATGAGGAAAACTGCACCGATAAGTACGATATAATTCAATACCCTGTTCAGATAATCGCTTGTAGGCTTACCCGGATTAATTCCCGGAATAACACCGCTCTGTCTTCTAAGATTATTGGCAATCTCAAGCGGGTTGAATGTAATAGATGTATAGAAATATGCAAATACTACAATCAGTATAAGATATACAAGCAATCCGATTGAATACTTCCAATCAGACGTTCTGCACCAATATGATGAGCTTAAGTATCTAGTCCACTCATGCTGCTTAGTTGAAAACAGCTGAACAAGGATTACCGGGAACTGCATCAGTGATGATGCAAAGATAATTGGCATAACGCCTGCGGTATTGACCTTAAGCGGTATGTTCGTTGTACGGCCACCCTGATAAGGAAGCTTACCTGCGCCGTTAATCTTATTGGCATAGCGAACTTCAATTCTTCTCTCGCCGTCCTGAAGGAAGCAGATGAATGCTACCAGGGCAACAAGAATTGCTAATATGATTGCAGCGGCAAGAACACCCTTAGCGATGCTCTGCGGCTTAACGAACTGCTCAAAAAGCACTACCATATCTTCCGGAATGCTGGAAATGATATTGACAAGAAGTACGATTGATATACCGTTGCCGACGCCATTTTCAGTGATTCTTTCACCAATCCACATAAGAATTGCTGAACCTGCAGTCAGTGTTGCGATAACAACTATAATGCTTGCGACATAGTGAACTGTACTCATTCCCTTATAGCCGGCAATAAGACCCTGCTTACCAAAGCCAACTGCCATAGCGATACTCTGTATAAGGGCAAGACCAACAGTCACATATCTCGTAATGGCTGCCATCTTTCTTCTTCCATCTTCGCCCTCTTTCTGCATCTCCTCTAACTTAGGAATTGCAATCGTGAGAAGCTGGATGATAATGGATGATGTAATGTAAGGAGTTATACTCAGTGCAAATACCGACATTCTCTCAAAAGAACCGCCGGTAAATGCATCGAGAAGGCTTAAATCCTCAACCTTGTTCAAAAGTGTACTAAAATACTCTGTGTCGACACCAGGAATCGGTAATAAACTACCGATTCTCATGATGACGATCATTGCAAATGTATAAAGAAGTTTATTTCTGATTTCCTTAATCTTTAATGCATTACAGAGTGTTTTGAGCATTAGCACACCTCACATGTTCCGCCAAGTGCTTCGATCTTTTCCTTAGCTGCTGCACTGAAGCTGTTAACCTTAACATTAAGCTTCTTTGTAAGTTCACCATTGCCAAGAATCTTAACGCCATCCTTAGGATTGCTTACTAAACCTGACTCAACTAATGTTGCAATAGTAACCTCAGTACCGTTCTCAAATCTCTCAAGTGCGCTGACATTGATAGCTACGATTTCCTTGTGGTTTCTGCATGTGAAACCTCTCTTAGGAATTCTTCTATACAATGGCATCTGACCACCTTCAAAGCCCGGTCTTGGAGCTCCTGAACGAGCCTTCTGACCCTTATGACCCTTACCGGCTGTCTTGCCATTACCTGAACCATGTCCACGGCCTCTTCTGAAATTATCGCTCTTAACTGATCCTGCTGCAGGACTTAAATTTGATAAATCCATTATGGCACCTCCTTCTAATTAATAATTATTACATTTCCTCTACTTTCAACATGTAACCAATCTGCTGAATCTGTCCTCTTGTTGCTGCATTGTCTGGAAGTTCAACTGTCTTATGCATCTTTGTAAGACCCATAGCTTCAACAGTTCTTCTATGCTTAGGAACAGCACCGATTGGAGACTTAATTAAAGTAATCTTTAACATCTTATCTGCCATTTTACTAATCCTCCAAATTCACAACAATTAATCATATAACTCAGCTACTGACTTACCGCGAAGCTTTGCAACTTCCTCAGGTGTCTTTAACTGGCTAAGGCCCTCGATTGTAGCAAGAACTACGTTCTGCTTATTGTTTGAGCCTAATGACTTTGTACGGATATTCTTGATACCTGCAAGCTCAAGTACGGCACGCGCAGGACCACCTGCGATAAGACCAGTACCTTCTGGAGACTTCTTAAGAAGTACGCTTGCACTTCCGAACTTTCCGATAAAATCATGTGGAACACTATTATTCTCATCACGTGCTACTGTAACGAGATGCTTCATAGCATCTTCCTTACCCTTACGGATAGCTTCAGGAATTTCGATTGACTTACCAACGCCTGCGCCTACGTGACCATTGCCGTCACCAACAACTACGAGTGCTGCGAAGCGGAAGTTACGTCCACCCTTAACAACCTTTGTTACACGCTTGATTGATACTACCTTTTCTGTAAGCTCTAACTGACTAGCATCAACGATTGTACGTTTCATATTGTTTGTTTCCTTTCTTCAATATTAGAATTCAAGACCAGCTTCTCTAGCTGCGTCAGCTAAAGCCTGAATCTTTCCCTGATATATGAATCCGCCTCTATCAAAGACAACAGTTGTAATATTCTTCTCTAAAGCTCTCTTTGCAATTACAGTACCTAAGTATGCAGCTGCATCAACGTTATTAGTTTTCTCGAGCTCAGCCTTAACTTCCTTCTGAAGTGTTGATGCTGAAACGAGTGTCTTAC
>CAMBEF010000168.1 GCA_945865495.1 uncultured Bacteroides sp.
GCTGAGGTGCAGGATATTCTTGATGCAGCCAGGGAAAAAGGCGAACCACCGTTTATATTTATTCTTGACGGAATAGAAGATCCGCATAATCTCGGAGCCATAATAAGAACGGCTAACCTTGCGGGAGCACATGGTGTGATCATTCCTAAGAGGCGGGCTGTAGGTCTTACTGCGACGGTCGCAAAGACAAGTGCAGGGGCAATCAATTATACTCCTGTAGCCAAGGTTACCAATATAACACAGACGATTGAGGAACTCAAGAAAGAGGGAATGTGGTTTGTGTGTGCGGCTATGGATGGAGAGGTTATGTATAATCTTGACCTCAAAGGTCCTATAGGACTTGTGATAGGTGCCGAGGGCGAAGGTGTAAGCCGTCTTGTGCGTGAAAAATGTGACTTTACGGCTTCGATTCCAATGAAAGGCAATATAGATTCGCTTAATGCTTCTGTTGCAGCGGGAGTACTTGCTTATGAGATAGTAAGACAGAGAATGTTATAAATGTTATTCACGCAAGGGGGACGTTTTGACTGGTAATCTTAGTGATGAAGCACTTATACAGATGTATAGAGATGGCAACAGGGATATTATAGACGAGCTGTTTGAACGTTACAAGGGCTGCGTAAGGCGTAAGGCACATGCAATGTATATAGCCGGAGGCGATGAAGAGGATCTGATTCAGGAGGGGATGATAGGCCTGTATAAGGCGGTTCAGGATTATGATGCAGGCAGGGAGGCTTCATTTGCAACATTTGCAAGTATGTGCATAAACAGAAATATGTGCACTGCAGTAGCCAAATCCAACCGCAAGAAGTATCAGCTCCTTAATGAGTCGCTTTCTCTTGATATGCCGGTATCGGTTGATGAGGAGGTATATGATGAACCGCAGACTCATCTTATAGACGTGGTTGTGGCGTCTTCAGCGCAGGACCCGGAGAATATGTACATCGACAAAGAGCGTGTTGATGTGATATATGAAGCAATAAGGACCTGCCTCAGTGAATATGAGAAACAGGTCCTTGATCTTTATATTGACGGTAATGATTATGTTGCGATTGCGCGGCTTCTTAATAAACATCCCAAATCAGTAGACAATGCGCTTCAGCGCATACGTTCCAAAATAAGAAAAAGCTGCTGAGGGGAGTCGGACCCCCGACCTCTTCATTACCAATGAAGTGCTCTACCACTGAGCTACGGCAGCATGTATCATGTTATTATTTTGTTATGCGTTATGTGCAAATCAACCATTAAAGTATATTACAACAGATGTTATATTGTCAATATGTTTTATTTAGTGTATTTTATTGGGTGTATAATTTAAAAAGCTTGTAAATTAAGCAAATGTCTGATAAAATACAGAAGCTTAATAATATGGATGAATTTGGCATCTGTGATGCCGGAACGGAGGGAAGAATGAAGAAGAAAACTAGTAGCAAAAAGACGGGCATTAAGACGTCTATACGAGTGAAACTTGTGGCATATTTCCTGCTTGTTATACTTATATCGATGACGCTTAGTGCAGTACTTGTAGACAATCGTGTGACGACAATACTTGATGATAATATGAAGCTGACAAGCCAGCAGACACTTGATGAGGCACTTGACGGATTCCAGACATATCTGAATACACTGAGTATTCCGGTCGACCTGCTCACACGTAAGCAGGAAGTGAAGCATCTCGAAGATGAAGGAGATTTTGATACGAGTGTCAAGGCAATTCAGGATTCACTTGTTGCATCACTCAAAGTAACAGAGAATCCGGTGAGAGCTTATTACTCAACAAAGTCAGGATATCTGCTTAACGCATATCTCTGGAACGAGCCGGGAACAGGTAAGGTTAAGGCTACTAAGGAGATTAAGACAGGTGTTAACAATACTTCTAAGGACTGGTATACAAAGTGTATCGGAAGTAAGCAGAGAGCCAATATATATGCTACATTTACAGAGCCTTACACAGATAATCAGTCGCAGACCGACAGACCTGCAGGCTCCAAGATTATGACTGTATCACAGGAGATTAAGATTAATGATGATGTAGTCGGCGTAGTCGGCATGGATATTGACTTCAGTACTGTTGAAGAGTATGTGAAGAATATAAGACTTATGAATACAGGTTATGTTCTTCTTGTAGATGGCAGCGGCAATATAATTGTGGATAATGATGCTAATGATGCAATTCAGGGCAGTGTTTCGAATCTTAAGTGCTGGTCAGAAGCATCAGATGATAATGAGGCTGTAAGCTATGAAGAGAAGATTAATGGTAAGAACTATTATGTAACAGTTCTTCAGGATGAGATTACTGGGTGGAAGCTTGTAGGTCTTATCCAGAGCAGTGTAGAGAACGCATCAAGCCAGAAAGCACTCCTTAATACTGTTATAATAGCAGCTATTGTGGGTGCACTTATCGGAACAGTAATCGCAATATTCGTGGCATTCTCAATTGCCAAGGCTATTAAGAAGATTCAGGCAGCTACAGAGAAGATTTCAAAGGGTGACCTTACTGTACATATGGATGTGACACGTAATGATGAACTCGGAGAGCTTCAGGATAACTTTAATGATATGGTAGATGCAGTGTCTGCTCTGATTCATGAAGTTAATGATAAGTTCGCAGTTGTGCTTGGAGTAGCAGAGAATATCTCAGGAATCTCCAGCAATACAAAGGAGACTACTAATCAGGTATCACTTGCAATACAGAGCGTTGCACAGGGAGCTACAGAACAGGCTCAGAGTACACAGGATGCTAACAGTGAAGTAGATAAGCTTGCTGCAAGTCTTGAGGAGACAAAGGCTTATGTTGAGAATATCAACAAAGAGTCAGAAGAGGCTGACAAGCTCAGTGCACAGGGAATGGATGTTGTTAAGGAGCTTGTTGAAAAGTCAGACAAGACTGTAGAGAATGCCAAGGCATCAAGCCAGATTATAAATGAGATGCTTCAGAGCATAGAGAAGGTTAACTACATATCTGATGCGATTGCTGACATAACAGAGCAGACTAATCTTCTTTCACTTAATGCTTCCATCGAGGCAGCAAGAGCCGGAGAGGCAGGCAAGGGATTTGCGGTTGTTGCAGATGAGATCCGTAAGCTTGCAGAACAGTCAAGAACATCAACTGATGAGATCAAGGCTATCATAGCTGAGATTGCAACTAAGTCAGGCGAGGTTAATGATACACTTGAAGAGAGCAACAAGCTTCAGGCAGAACAGAGTGAGACGATTGATTCTACACTTCAGCTCTTCAACAAGATTTCAGAATCACTTGGCAAACTTATTAAGGGACTTGCCAAGATTGGTGAACTCAATGACAACATGGCAGATAACAAGACTACTGTTGTTAACAGCATGGAGAATATAGCTAATGTATCAGAACAGTCAGCTGCAGCAGCAGAGGAAGTAACGGCATCAGCAGACCAGGTTAATACAACTATGGAAGATGTTGCAAGTGCTGCAGAGAAGCTTAATAATATTGCAGAGGAACTTAAGTCCTCAATTGACAAATTTACATTATAAGAGGTTACATTAGAATGGCATTTGAGGATAGAACCGTGACAGACAGACTTGCTGAGGATGTGCTGCCATTATACGGGTGGCAGTATACACATAGAGCAAGGCTGATGATGGTCTCTGAGAATGCATCATATGCAATTGTTAACAGAATGACGGGAAGTACGGACGCAGTACTTAGAATAAGCAGGCCAGGGTATCATACCCTGGCTGAGCTTGTTTCTGAGGTAAGATGGATAGATGCGCTTGCCGTATACGGACATGGGATAAATCCTGCAAAGGTTCTGCCGTCACTTAACAAAAGCTGCATCCAGAGCATCATTGGCAATGATGGAGTTGAATATTACTGCATTATGTTTGAGTATATTGATGGCGTATGTCTTGAAGAATGCAGCGATGAAAAGATATTGGAATGCTTTGAAGCACTCGGACGCATGACAGCACGGATGCATATACAGTCTGCATCCTGGAAAGATATCGTGTCTGTTCACAGAATGCATTTTGACTACGACAATATAATAGGAGAACATGCTGACTGGGGAAGATGGCAGGATAGAAGTGATATAGACGGCTATACAGCTTCGGTAATGGCAGAAGCGTCAGACGTAATAAAGCTTAGGCTGTCAGAATATGGCATAAATAATGCAAATTACGGTCTTATTCATGCAGACATGCGGCTTGCCAATATAATTATTGCAAATGATGATAATTCTATGAGAATAATTGACTTTGATGACTGCGGTTTTGGATGGTTTGTGAGTGATTTTGCTGCATCAGTAAGCTTTATGGAAGAGAAGGCAATCGTGCCGTATCTGAAGGATGCATGGCTTAACGGATATACCGGGGTAAGGACTCTGTCAGACCGGGATGCAGCGATGACGGAAACATTTGTAATGATGAGAAGACTCCAGCTTACTGCGTGGATGGCAGGGCATCCTGAATCATCCCCGGTAAAGCTGTATAAAGAGAACTGGATAGAGAATACGAAGGCGCTTGCACAAAAATATATTTCGTGAAAATAAGGGTAAATATCTTATATATTTGCTCTTTTTTTTATGGCTGTTTTATATTATAATCAGTAAGTAATGGATTAATATTGTACGGAGGTTAATATACGATGAGAATAGGAATTCGTGCACATGATGTTGCATATGCACCACTTGCAGAGCTTATACCCAACATACACAATCAGGGATTCCACTGCATGCATATAGCACTCAACAAATCAATCAAAGAATTCAACCCGACACTCGAGACAATGACACCGGGACTTGCATGTTATATTAAGGAATTATGCCGCAAGAACGATGTTGATGTTGCTGTGCTCGGATGCTACAAGAATCTTTGCAATCCTGACAGCGTACAGCATGCAGCAATTGTTGAGCAGTATAAGACGCATATACGATTCGCAAGTGTGCTTGGATGTGGTGTCGTAGGAACGGAGACGGGTGCAGTTAATACAGAGTACAAGTACGAACCTGCCAACCATTCAGAGGAGGCACTTGAGCTTTTTATACAGAACGTAAGACCGGTTGT
>CAMBEF010000169.1 GCA_945865495.1 uncultured Bacteroides sp.
ATCATCTTCATGAATATCTCGCCCATCTTAAGAGCCTCTTCCTTCTTCCTGCCGATAACCATTCCAAGCATGATATCTGCAGAAGCCTGTGATATTGCACATCCGTCGCCTACAAAGGCTCCGTCAGTTATAACATCACCATCAACCTTAAGCTTAAGCCATATATCATCTCCGCAGCTTGGATTAACTCCTTCAAGTACGATATCCGCATCAGGAAGGTCATGCTTGAATTCAGGACGTATGTTGTGCTCCGTCAGTATCTCGTTATAAAAACTTCTATTCTCCATATCCCATTCTCTCCCTTACGCTTGCAACACTCTTAACAAATGCATCAGCCTCTTCCTCAGTATTATAGAACATAAAGCTTGCTCTTGTTGTTGAATTAACGCCAAGATATGCAAGCAGCGGCTGTGCGCAGTGATGTCCGGCACGTACTGCTATACCGTCGGCAATAAGCACCTCACTTACATCATGCGGATGCACATTATCAATTGCAAATGTAATAATGCCTGTGTGCTCTTCCGCCCTATCCGAACCAAATATATGAACATGCGGAATATTCTTCATTCCTTCAAGAGCACGCTTTGTAACGGCAAGCTCTCTCTCCTGCATATAATCAAATCCTACCGACTGAATATACTTAATTGCAGCATCAAGCCCTGCTGCACCTGCTGCATTGACAGTACCGGCTTCAAACTTATGCGGAAGCTCTGCAAACTTAGCGCCCTCTCTTGTAACTGAATCAATCATCTCACCGCCAGATAAGAACGGAGGCATCTTGTCAAGCAGCTCCTTACGTCCATAGAGAACACCGATTCCCATAGGTCCCATAAGCTTATGTCCTGAAAATGCAAAAAAGTCTGCCCCAAGTGCCTTAACATCAATAGCCATATGAGGTGTACTCTGTGCTCCGTCAACTACCATGACCGCACCCTTGGCATGTGCAAGGGCTGCCACCTCTGCCACCGGATTCTCACGTCCGAGTACGTTGGATACATGTGTCATTGCAACAAGCTTTGTCTTATCTGTTATAAGCGCAGCTACCTTATCAAGATCCACGCTTCCATCCTGCTCGCACTCGATAAACTTAAGCACTGCACCTGTCTGTCTTGATACCATCTGCCATGGAAGAAGGTTGCTGTGATGCTCCATTATTGAGACAACTATCTCATCACCAGCGCCGATATTGGTAAGTCCATAGCTGTATGCTACAAGGTTAAGTCCCTCTGTTGTATTACGTGTAAATATAATCTCTTCTGTTGAGGATGCATTTATAAAATTCTTAACAGTAACCCTTGCATTCTCATATATATCAGTTGCCTCCACACTGAGCGGATATGAACCGCGCAGTGGATTGGCATTGTGATTTTTATAAAAATCCATCTCCGCATCTATTACGCACTGAGGGCGCTGTGATGTTGCAGCATTATCAATATATATTGTCCTGTCCTGCATAAGAAGCGGAAAATCCTGACGATAATCGTATGAATTATTCGTCATATCCAAGTACCTCCTTAAGACCGTCACTTATGATATTCTGTGTTTCCTCATCCTCTGTCATTCTTGAAAGCCTGTCGATTGAAGCTCTTGCCATGATATTCTCTGCATGCTCTCTGTCAATTCCCCTGCTTTCAAAATAAAACAGTGTGTCATCATCAAGTTCACCGATTGTAGCTCCGTGATTACCGACAACATTTTCCTCGGCACACAGTATAAGCGGAATCGTCTTGTTCTGAACATCATCGCCGAGCATAAGCACCGTCTCCTGCTCATTACCTACAGCATTAACGGCACCTCTCTTAAAGTCAATCGTGCCTCTGAATATCTTCTTAGATGCATCCTTAAGTGCTCCGCCGGCATTAATCTCACTCTCTGTCTCTCTGCCTGTATGATTAGCAACAACATTGATGTCTATCTTCTGCTCATGCTGTCCTATATATCCTATATCAGCCTTCAGGCTGCTCTTCTCGCCTGAAAGTTCAAACCGGCTGTCTGAATATACATCACCCTTGCCAAGGAATACCTGAATAAGCTCGACTCTTGCGCCTTTGGCACATTCGCCCTTTATCTCGTTATATAATACAGCATTCTCTTCCGTATGCTGTGTCTGTACAAGACGCACAACCGAATTCTCATGCAAGATTGTATCTTGTGCCATAATCCATGAATACCGTAAGCTCTCCGCCTGTCATTGCCTCAAGCCTTATATTTTTATTGCTGTATTCATCAACCGTATTAACATGAATCCTTACAGGTGCATGCTTCTCTTTCTTTGCAGCAGTAACTGTCTGTGATTCAAGTTCAACAGTATTGCTTCTGTCCCACGGAAGCTTTGTTTCGTTAACATCAAGCCAGTACCATGTCTTGGCAGGCAGTCTGTTGATAATTATATTTTCATTGTTTGTCATATCAGCCAATACTTCCTTTCATCTCAAGACGTATAAGATTATTCATCTCAACGGCATACTCAAGTGGCAGCTCCTTAGAAACATTATCGGCAAATCCACTTACGATAAGTGCTCTTGCATCCTCTTCACTCATGCCTCTTGACATAAGATAGAACACCGCATCATCACTTATGCTTCCAATCTTGGCTTCATGTCCGACTGCTGCATCCTTAGTACGGATATCCATAGCCGGAATTGTATCGGATCTTGATTCTGAATCCAGCATAAGTGACTGGCATGATACTGCCGACTTTGCATTGGATGCATTCTTCTGCACAACAACACTGCTTCGGAATGTACTTATTCCACCGCTCTTGCTTATTGAACGTGTATTCATATAAGAGCTTGTGTCCGGTGCTGCATGGATTACCTTGGCACCCGTGTCAAGGTTCTGTCCTTCACCAGCAAATGTTACACCCGTGAACTCCATCTTAGAGCCTCTTCCCTTGAGAATACTCATCGGATAGAGATAACTTACATGTGAACCAAATGAGCCTGACACCCATTCAATCGTACCACCCTCTTCTACAAGCGCACGCTTTGTATTAAGGTTATACATATTCTTAGACCAGTTTTCAATCGTTGAATATCTGAGCTTTGCGTCCTTCTTAACAAAAAGCTCAACACAGCCTGCATGAAGATTGGCAACATTATACTTAGGTGCCGAACAGCCCTCGATAAAGTGAAGGCTTGCTCCCTCATCAACAATTATAAGTGTATGCTCAAACTGTCCTGCGCCCTTGGCATTAAGTCTGAAATATGACTGAAGAGGTATTGAAACATCAACCCCCTTCGGTACATATACAAATGAACCGCCTGACCATACAGCTCCGTGAAGTGCTGCAAACTTATGGTCTCTCGGTGTTACAAGCTTCATAAAGTACTCATGTACCATATCAGCATATTCACCCTTAAGCGCACTCTCCATATCGGTATAGATTACGCCCTGTGCTGCAACCTCATCCTTAACATTGTGGTATACGAGCTCTGAATCGTACTGCGCACCAACACCTGCAAGTGACTTTCTCTCAGCCTGAGGAATACCAAGTCTTTCAAATGTGTCCTTAATATCCTGTGGCACATCCTTCCAGTCTCCCTGCATCTTTGTGTTAGGTCTTACATATGTGGCGATATGCTCCATGTCAAGACCTTCAATTGAAGGCCCCCAGTCAGGTATCTTCATATCATTATATATTTCGAGTGACTTCAGCCTGAACTCATGCATCCATTCCGGGTCATTCTTTTCTTTTGATATCTTATCAACTATCTCAGGTGTAAGTCCTGCTTCTATTCTATAAGCATCATGCTCTTCATCCCTGATATCATAGACACTTCTGTCTATATCATCTACATGACTCTTTTCTTTCATTCCAATGCTCCAATCCAGCGTATTATTATAATCTGCAATAATCAAATATAGATAGCCGTGTATTATTTACGCCTTTATATCTTCAAATCCATTTTCATTAATCTCGTCAACAAGTGATGCATCACCTTCTCTTGCAATCTTTCCTTCTTCCATTACATGTGTTACATCAACATGAAGTGACTCAAGGATTCGTGTACTGTGAGTAATTATAAGAAGGCTTCCCTTGCATTGCTCCTTGTAAATGCTTATGCCCTTTGATACTGTGCGGACAGCGTCAACATCAAGACCTGAATCTGTCTCATCAAGAATTGCAAGTGACGGTTCAAGCATAAGCATCTGAAGAATCTCAGCCTTCTTCTTCTCACCGCCTGAGAATCCGACATTAAGATCTCTCTCTGCATAAGACTCGTCCATTGAAAGAAGTTCCATTGTCTGCGCAAGTTTCTTCTTGTAATCCCAGAGACGTACTCTCTTGCCTGTCTTCTGCTCAAGTGCGCTTCTTATGAATGCGCTGAGTGTAACTCCCGGCACTTCCAGCGGATTCTGGAATGAAAGGAATATACCCTTCTTTGCTCTCTCATTGACAGGCATATTGGTAATGTCCTCACCATTGAATATTATCTGTCCTTCTGATACAGAATATCTCGGATTGCCTGTGATTGCATATCCAAGTGTTGACTTACCGGTTCCGTTAGGTCCCATAAGTACATGTGTCTCGTCTTCACCTATAGTAAGGTTAACACCGTGAAGAATCTCCTTGTCTTCGATGTTAACGTGTAAATTCTTTACCTCTAATAATGATTTGCCAGCCATATAATCCTCCTGATATATATTATTAATTACTGTCATGTGATGCAGTACAATGCTGCATACTGCTGCCTGACACCAGATCTGCAAGTGTATGCCCGTCAAGATACTCGTTGATTGCATCTCCAAGTCCCTTCCAGAACGGCAGTGTGTAACACTCATTCGTAATGTCACACTTCTTTGTGTCCGGTGCAAGACATGCCACCGGTGCAAGGTCACCCTCTGTCAGTCTGAGGATATCTCCTACCCTGTATTCCGACGGTGCCTTTATCAGGCAATAGCCGCCGCCCTTGCCGCTTGCGCTCCTGACCATATGCCCCTTGGACAGTATAGTCATTATGCTTTCCAGATATTTTAAAGAGATC
>CAMBEF010000170.1 GCA_945865495.1 uncultured Bacteroides sp.
CAAGTATTATATCTCCCAGCATTGCAAAGCTGGCTGTCACACCACCTGTTGTCGGGTCCGTAAGCACCGTTATATACAGAAGCCCTGCCTCATCATGCTGCTTAAGCGCTGCGGAGGTCTTTGCCATCTGCATAAGTGACACAATTCCCTCCTGCATTCTTGCTCCGCCCGAGCAGGTGAATATAATAATCGGAAGCCTGAGTCTTGTGGCTTTTTCTGCTGCGCGTGTTATCTTCTCACCGACATTCTCGCCCATGCTCCCCATAAGAAAATGTGAATCACATACACATATAACACACTCATGTCCGCTAATCAGGCATCTGCCTGTAACTACTGCTTCGTCAAGTCCCGTTGATTTCCTTACCGAGCTTATCTTATCAGGATATCCTTCATATTGCAGCGGGTCAGATACCGGCATGTTTTTATCCCACTCCTCAAAACTTCCCTCGTCAGCAATCATGGCAATGCGATCTGATGCTTTCATTCTCATATGGTGCCCACATTTTGGACATACCATCATATTATTTTCAAGCTCATCTGTAAATACAGAGCCTGCGCATTCAGGGCACTGCGTAAAAAGTCCGTCCGGAATATTGGGCATATCCTTACCGTCACGGTCTTCACCGTCAATCGGAATATAATTTGTCTTTTTAAAAACGCCTTTTAAAAGCATGATAATAAATTCCTTTCTGCAATAAACGAACCTGTTATAGGTTATGCCTCTCTATATATCCGGTATCAATCCGTCCATTCCGGTAATCAGCTTCATGCAGTAATTCATACATAAAGTCAAGGTTAGTAGTAAGTCCGTCTATTACTACCTCTCCAAGAGTACTTATCATCTTATTAATTGCGGATTGTCTGTCTCTGTCACAGACCACCACCTTCATAATCATTGAATCGTAGTACGGCGGAATCGTGCATCCCGGATAGACAGCGGTATCGATTCTTATTCCATTGCCTCCCGGTATGTGAATATCACCGATTGTTCCCGGGCAGGGGCGGAAATTGTGTGTCGCATCTTCGGCATTTATCCTGCATTCAATCGCATGCCCCCTGATTACTATATCCTCCTGCCTGTATGACAGCTCAAGGCCTGCTGCGATTCGTATCTGTTCTTTCACGATATCAGTTCCCGTGACCATCTCTGTCACGCCGTGTTCTACCTGAATTCTCGTATTCATTTCCATAAAGTAAAAGTTATTGTCTTTATCAAGGAGAAATTCTATTGTCCCCGCATTCTTATAGCCTACTGTCTTTGCCGCGCGGACCGCCGTCTCTCCCATTCTCTTTCTCAGCCCGGCATCCACCGCAACTGACGGTGATTCCTCTATAAGCTTCTGATGCCTTCTCTGTATTGAACAGTCACGTTCACCAAGATGAATAACATTGCCATGCTCATCCGCAAGTATCTGGAATTCAATATGTCTCGGATTGACAATATATTTTTCAATATACATCGTGCCATCACCGAACGCACTCTCAGACTCTCTTTGTGCCGTAAGAAATTCATGTTCAAATTCATCATGGCTGCTGACAACGCGCATGCCCTTGCCTCCACCGCCGAGTGCTGCTTTTACTATAACCGGATAACCTGCCTCATCCGCAAATTTCAGCCCTTCCTGCCAGTCATATACAGGCTTTTTTGTACCGGGAATTACAGGGACTCCTGCCGCCTGCATTGTATTCTTTGCCTCAGACTTATTGCCGAGACTTTCAATAAGTGCTGCGTCAGGACCTATGAAATTTATATTGCATTTTTCACATAATGTTGCAAATCTGCTGTTTTCCGAAAGGAATCCAAAGCCCGGATGAATTGCTTCTGCTTTGGTGATTATTGTTGCGCTTATTATCTTTTCCATATCAAGATAGCTGTCTGCTGCCTGCGCCGGACCTATGCAGACTGCCTCATCCGCAAGCTGTGTATGAAGCGCATCACGGTCTGCCTCAGAATATACTGCAACGGTCTTAATTCCCATCTCGCGGCATGCACGGATTATACGTACAGCTATCTCTCCTCTGTTGGCTATAAGAATCTTATTAAACATTACCAATTCTCCATTAATTTATTACAAATGTAAGCTCCGCCGTAAGTGCAATCTCGTCACCAACCTTTGCGGTTGCCTTTCCCACTCCGACAGGTCCTTTTCTCTTTATAATCTCGCACTCCATTGTAAGCACATCCCCAGGAACAACCTTCCTCTTGAACCTTGCAGAACTTATTCCTCCGAAATACGCTGTCTTACCTTTATTCTCATCCAGCGAAAGTATCGCTACTGCTCCGACCTGCGCACATGCCTCAATCTGAAGCACTCCCGGCATAACGGGTTCATCAGGAAAATGTCCCGAAAAATAAGGCTCATCATATGTGACAGCCTTAACACCGACGGCACGGATGCCTGGCTTTAGCTCTTCTATTCTGTCCACAAGCAGAAACGGGTGTCTGTGTGGAATTATATCCATAATCTGTCTTGTATTAAGCATACCGGTATCAACTCCTTAACCAATTACAAACAGCGGCTGACCATATTCAACCGTATCTTTATCCTTTACAAGTACCTCAAGGACAGTTCCCTCATATTCACTTTCTATCTCGTTCATAAGCTTCATTGCCTCGATTATTCCAAGCGTCTGTCCTTTTGCCACTTTGTCTCCGACTGCCACAAATGCATCCGCATCAGGTGATGATGCCTCATAGAACACTCCGACAAGCGGAGAGCTGACTACATTACCCTGTATCTGCGTATCTGCCGCATTACTGCCGTGCTGCTGTTCTGTCTTTGCCGGTTTTATCTCAACATCCGATGCCATAACCGCCATATTGTCAGGCGAAGCAGTCACTGATATTCTTCCTGCCTCCATCTTGATTGAGGTTCCGTCCTCATCAAGAGAAAAGCTTGAAAGCTCTGACTTAGAGACATGGTCTATCAGTATCAGAATATTATCAAGTTCCATACACTACCTCTCTGTCCTTCTACGCTTCATATTTTTTCAGGATTATGCTTGCGTTATGTCCGCCGAATCCAAGTGAGTTACTCATAACATATGTAACATCACTCTCAATCCCTTTGCCCTTTACATAATCAAGGTCAAGTTCATCTTCCGTGTTCTCCAGTCCTACATTAGGATGAATATATCCGTCCTGAATCGTCTTTACACATGCGATGCACTCTACCGCACCGGCAGCACCGAGCATATGTCCGACCATTGATTTTGTTGAGCTTATCTTTACGCCGTATGCGTCCTCTCCGAATGCAAGCTTTATTGCTCTTGTCTCAAACAGGTCATTATGATGTGTTGAAGTTCCGTGAGCATTTATATAATCAATATCCGCCGGTCTTACACCCGCTTCATTCATGGCATTAGTCATGGCTCTCGCCGCACCGCTTCCATCCTCTGCAGGTGATGTTATGTGAAATGCATCATTAGAGCAGCCGTATCCGGTAATCTCCGCATATATATGTGCTCCTCTTTTCTTCGCATGTTCAAGTTCCTCAAGCACGAGGATTCCGGCACCTTCTCCCATTACAAAGCCGCTTCTGTCCCTGTCAAACGGTATTGATGCCCTCTTAGGGTCAGTTGACGCAGACAGCGCCGTAAGTGCTGCAAAGCCGCCAATTCCTATAGGTGTAACAGCACTTTCCGTTCCACCTGATACCATAATATCTGCCTCGCCCGACTGAATGCTTCTGTAGCCTTCCCCGACTGCATTGGTTCCTGATGCACACGCCGTCACAACATTAAGGCTCTTGCCCTTAAGACCGAAGGCAATCGCAACATTACCTGCTGCCATATTGGTAATCATAAGCGGCACAAGCAGCGGATTAATTCTTGACGGACCTTTCTCAAGAAGCTTCTTGTGCTCCCTCTCCATTGCATCAAGGCTTCCGATTCCGGATGACACAGAAGTGCCTGCCATGTATGCATCTTCATCAGCCATGTCAAGTCCGGCATCCGCAATGGCTTCTCCTGCTGCCGCAACCGCATACTGTGAAAATGTCTCCATGCGCTTTGCCATCTTAAAATCCATATAATTCTTTGCATCAAAGTTCTTAACCTCTGCTGCAAGCTTCGCTTTATAATCTGATGCATCAAATCTGGTTATAAAATCTATTCCAACCTTCTGCTGCCTAACTCCGGCCCAGAATTCATCAACGCTGTTGCCTATAGGCGTTATTGCACCCATTCCGGTAATTACAACTCTTCTTTTCATTGCCTCTCCAATCATTACATATGCATTCCGCCATCAACTGACAGTACCTGTCCTGTTATATATGAAGCCCGGTCTGATGCAAGAAATATTACAGCATCAGCAATATCCTCCGGTCTTCCCATCCGCTTCATTGGTATCTGCTGCATGACAGCCTCCCTGACCGGTTCTTTAAGCACTTTTGTCATATCAGTATCAACATATCCCGGTGCTACCGCATTTACGGTTATTCCGCGTGTTGCCAGTTCTCTTGCCACTGACTTCGTAAGTCCTATTATGCCTGCCTTACTTGCCGCATAATTGGCCTGACCTGCGTTGCCTGACAATCCAACCACAGACGTAATATTTATAATTCGTCCGTTTCTTTGCTTTATCATCTGTCTTGCAGCATGGCGGATACAGTTGAAGGCTCCTTTCAGGTTGGTATCTAATACATCATCAAAATCTTTCTCACTCATGCCAATTAACAGATTGTCTTTAGTTATTCCGGCATTATTTACAAGGATATCTATAGAACCGTATTTTTCAATAATTGTCTTAACCATCTGCTCAACAGCTGTATAATCAGCCACCGAACACTGCATACATTCTGCCGTTCCTCCGGCTTCGGTTATAATACGCACCGTCTCTTCTGCCGCAGCCTTATTGCCATTGTAATTGACAATGACTGTTGCATTCTGTCTGGCAAGCTGTAATGCCGTCTCCCTTCCGATGCCTCTTCCGGCACCTGTGACAAGCGCAACCTTTTTATTAAGCATTAAGCACCTC
>CAMBEF010000171.1 GCA_945865495.1 uncultured Bacteroides sp.
CAACGGGCTTTGCAAGATTTTTAAGCATATATGTCATGGCAGCGGCGCTGTAAGCCATCGTATCGGTACCGTGTGCCACAACAAAACCGTCATATGATTCATAATTATCGGCAACAGCCTGCGCTATTGCTGCCATAAGTGACGGATTCATATTGGTACTGTCAACATTCATGACAGATATACCGTCAAGCTGACAGACTGATTTGATATCGGGTATATATGCAAGCAGGCGTTTTACCTCGATTGAAGGTGTCAGCCCGCCCCCGGATTCTGATGAAGCTATTGTACCGCCGGTGGCAATTAAAAGTATTTTTTTCATTATATCTCCATTTCTGCATTAGGTGAATTTTTGCTGCTCATGCGGACATCATTGGAATTGTCCCACATAAACCATCCTGTAAAGCCAAATATAACAGCTATTATTATACATGTAAATGATAACCACATATATGGCAGATATTCAAATGCGGCGACGCCGAGAATTGCAGACATATAGATGCCGTTATCACTCCATGGAATCATGCCGGCAGTAAGGGTACCGCCTATCTCTGCGTTACGTGACAGAACGCGGCGGCTGTAGCCCATTTCGTCATATTTGGCAGCCATAATCTTAGGTGTAAGTACAAGTGAGACATACATTGCACTTCCGAGAAGGCATCCAAGGAAGCCGACTATTATTGTAAATACAGTAAGCGTCCCGCCATTGTTAATAAAGCCGTACAGCCTGTCGGCAATAGCCTTTATAATTCCAATCCGGTCGAGAAGACCGCCGAATCCGAGACCGAGAATTATTATGGCGGCCGACCAGAGCATGCTCTCCATGCCTCCGCGTCCAAGAAGCGAATCTATAAAATTAACGCCTGTATTCATCTCGAGCTGTGTCCATGCAGTGGATATTGCCGTTACCGGATGAAGCCCCTGAAAAGCAATTCCCCATATAATCCCAAGTACTGAGCCGAATGTTATTACAGGAAGTGAAGGAAGCCGCAGAATAAGCAGAATTATTACAATTATCATCGGGATGAATGCAAAAAGGCTTATGTTAAAATTCTCAGCCAGTGCATTCATGACATATTCTACCTGCGTAAGGTCTGCACTGCTTTCTCCAATCGATAATCCGAATATGGTGAAAGCAGTTCCGGTTATCGCAAATGCTGTGAGAGATACAGACATTATACCACGGACATGGTCTATTACGTCAATATCTGCCATAGCAGCGGAAAGAACGCAGCTGTCCGAAAGCGGGGAGAGCTTATCACCAAAGTATGCGCCCGAAAGGACGGCACCTGCAGTAACGGGAGCAGGGACACCCATTGCCGAGCCTATACCCATCATAGCAATTCCGGCAGTACCGACAGTACCCCATGACGTTCCGGTGGCAAGCGAAGTTATACCGCACAGTATAAGCGCCGCCGGAAGAAATATAGCCGGATGGATTACGTTAAGTCCGTAGTAAATAAGGCTCGGAACAATACCTCCTGAAATCCATGTCCCGACAAGTGCGCCTACGGCAAGAAGAATAAGTATTGCGCTCATTCCGTCATAGATGCCTCCGGTTATTGACTTTTCCATATCACTGTAAGAATGACCGTTAATCCTGCCTACAGCCATTGCAAGAAACCATGCGGCGAATATTGCAAGATGAATCTCTATTCCAAATTGATTACAGGCAAATGCCATGGCAAGGAATCCCCCAAGGACGATTACCGCCTGTAAAAGTGATGTTTCTTTTTTCATGTCAGCCTCCATTGTGCAGTTGTTCTTTGGCAATTATAGTATCATCTAAAATAAGCAAATTACAGTGGTAATATATGGATTATGGCAAATATTATGGCGAATATGGGAAACGCAAAATAGGGGCTTAACGGCATAAAAAAATTCCCAAACCGTTAATGATCTGGGAATTAATTAAAATATTTGATTTTTAAAACTATTCAGCCTTCATTGCTGCATCGAATTCGTCAAGAATCTCCTGCTCAGGAGCTTTTGTGAGAAGACTTACAACAACAATTACAATAAGTGCAACTATGAATGCAGGAAGCAGTTCATATACATCCCAGAGACCACCGAGAGGACGCACGAGATATTTCCATATAAATACCATTGCGGCACCTGATATCATTCCGGCGAGTGCGCCCCATCTGTTAGAGCGCTTCCAGTAGAGTGAAAGAAGTATTACCGGACCGAATGCTGCACCAAAGCCTGCCCATGCAAATGATACTATACCGAATACTGAGCTTGAAGGATCTCTTGCAAGAAATACTGCAACAAGTGCTACTCCGATAAGTGCTAATCTTGCGGCGAGAAGTGTGGCCTTTCCGCTTAACTCTACATTGAAAACAGAACCTAAGATATCCTTAGATATTGCAGATGATGCGGCAAGAAGCTGTGAATCTGCTGTTGACATTGTAGAAGCTAATATACCTGAGAGGATTATTCCGGCTATAATTGCGAAAAGTATTCCGTGCGTGCTCATAAGTGAAGCAATATTGACAATAAGTGTCTCTGAATCCTTAAGGATTGGGAGTGCGCCTGCCTCAGATACAGCAAGTCCGATAATTCCGATGCATACGGCAGCGGTAAGAGATATCACAACCCATATTGTGGCAACGCGTCTTGAAGTAGTAAGCTTCTTGGCATCTTCAATAGCCATAAAGCGGAGGAGGATATGAGGCATACCAAAATATCCAAGCCCCCATGCAAACATTGTTACAATATTAAGAATTCCATCTGGAGATGAAGTGCCTGTCTTAGGGTTATATGTATGAACGAAGCTGAGATAACCTGTAAGGGACTGTGCATTGGCAACAACCTTATCAACACCGCCTGCAACATTTATTCCGAATACAAATACGATAATAAGTGCGATTGACATTATTATCGACTGGATAAAGTCGGTTGTTGATGCTGCAAGAAATCCGCCGGTAGCAGTATAAAGTACGATTACAGCGGCAGAAATAATCATTGCGGCTGTGTAATCAACTCCGAGAAGACTTGCAAAAAGCTTGCCACAGGCTGCAAATCCCGAAGCTGTATACGGAATGAAAAATACGATAATAAATATAGCTGAGAACAGAAGAAGCAGATTACTGTTATCGTGATAACGCTTCTTGAAGTAATCGGGTACTGTTATTGCATTACCTGCAATGTGTGAATATCTTCTGAGCTTCTTGGCAACAAAAAGCCAGTTAAGATATGTACCAAAAGCAAGACCTATAGCTGTCCATCCCGCATCTGCGACACCTGTAAGGTATGCAAGACCCGGAAGTCCCATAAGAAGCCAGGAGCTCATGTCTGATGCTTCGGCGCTCATTGCCGTTACGAACGGGCCAAGCTTACGTCCGCCAAGATAGAAATCATCTGATGTGTTATTCTTTTTTGAACAGATAAATCCTACAACAAGCATGAAGCCAAGGTATAGGACCATCGTGCAGAGAATAATGATTTGTGCAACTGTCATGTTAAACCTCTTTCTTAGAATTTCTTCAATATAAATGTATAAATTTTAAATAAAAAACAAGGAACATTTTACCACATTAAAGTGCTGATTACAAGAAATATTGCATTATGACACACAATAATGGAATTGTAAAAAGGGACAGTATTGTGGATAAAAATACAATTTTGACGGCAAATTGTTCATCACCGTCATATTTGGCGGCAAGTATGGCTGTAGTTGCTCCGGCAGGCATTCCTGAGAGGACTACGCATACTGACGTTACAAGTGTGTCGAGCGCAAGCAGCCTGCATCCGGCAAGGACAAGCAGCGGAAATACGATAAGTCTGATAAAACAATAGTAGATGTTAAGCTTGCTTACGATTGTTTTGATGTCGATTCCGGCAAGGATATGGCCAATTACAATCATTGACAGACCGGTTGTGCAGTTACTTGCCGTCTGAAGTGTCTTTACAATGCCTGATGGCAGGTCAAATGGAACCAGCATAAGTACGAATCCTACAAATACAGCGATTATACATGGGTGCGTGATGACCTTTTTGATTACATCCTTGCCTTTGGCTGTCGTGAAGCAGGATACTCCGGCAGACCACATTACGATACGCTGCGGAATAAGATATATTGATGCATACAGAAGACCCTGTGCACCATAAAGTCCTTGAATTACAGGATTGCCGATAAATCCCGCATTAGAGCATATTGTGCCATACCTGAGGACTGCGAGTGTGTCTTTATCCTTTACCGGATAAAAATATCTGCCTGCAAATGCACTGAATATCTGTATAACAATTGATGCGCACAGGACGGCAAAGCAGGATATAAGAACCTCCCTGTTCATGTCAATCATAAATGACACGATGATGTTACACGGAAGCACAAAGTCAATAACAAGGTCCGTGAGAGGTTTCTTGGATTCAGGTGGAAGAATTTTCAATTTTGTCATGACATAGCCTGCAATCATAAGTAAAAAGATAGTTATCTGCAGGTCAATCATGGAATGCATGTCAACCATATGTATATTTATCTCCATTTCTGCGCATTGGGCGCTAAGCATTTGATATCTATTATAACAAAAATCTCCAAAAAAGATATTCAAAATATATTTTAATATGTATAATAGTAAATAGCCATGCAGATGTATTGAAGGGGATATTGCATGATGCGAGGAGGATAATAAGATATGGGTAACGATGAATACAATGTGGATAGAATAGACAGGCTTGAACAGGAGCTTGCGCGCCTTGAGAATATAGTAGATGCGCAGCAAAAGGAGATAGCACTGCTTAAGCAGATGAATATGGCACCACAGCCGCAGGCACCGCCGATGGTTCAGTGGCAGATGCAGCATGTATCACAGCCACAGGCACAACAGATGCCGCAACAGCAGCAGATGCCGCCGCATCAACCGCAGATTAATCCGGAAGCATATGGGCTGCCGCCTGTTGGCCGTAAAACCACAATTGCGGACAGGATGAGGCAGAACAGTATAGAGAACAGGCTTGGCA
>CAMBEF010000172.1 GCA_945865495.1 uncultured Bacteroides sp.
AGAAACATGCCAAAGCGCCATATTCAACGGCAGAAGAAGACGGCACGATAATAGGTGTTCCTGATAAGATATATGCATTTGACAGAATTAATCCCGACGGAATAAGAATATGCAATTTCAGGGGACTTGATAAACCGCGGGATATCCTTATAAAGGACCGTTACTGCAGAGTGTATGCGCTTAATGATGACCTTGAGGTTATGTGGCATTATCAGAGCGATAAGAATACGGGACATTTTCCATTTGCAATAGATATTAACGGAGACGGACATGACGAGCTGCTTGTAGGTTATAATATGCTTGACTGCAATGGTAACAGGATATGGACGATGCCTGTAAAGGAAGACCATATCGACGAGATTGTTCCGGGAATGTTCGTGTCAGGACCTCACAAAGGGAAAAAGTATTTTGCGTGTGTTGCCGGCAAGGAAGGCTTCCTGATAAGCGACTGGGAAGGCAATCTCCTCAAAAAAGACGGAATAGGACATGCCCAGAGAGTCAGCACCGGTAACTACTGCCCTGACAAACCGGGGTACGAGATGGTTGTTGTTAACTTCTGGGGACATCAGGGAATAATATATTTTTATGACAGCGAGGGTAATCCGGTATGGGAGATGGAAAACGAGCTTAACGGCAACCTGCTTACACCGGTCAACTGGATCGGCAATGGCCGGGACTTCATTCTCCTTAATGCAGATGTAGAAAAGGGCGGTCTTATAGACGGCAACGGAGTACAGGTAGTTAAGTTCCCTGATGACGGACATCCGACGCTGTGTGCAGAGGCAATCAATATGTACGGTGATGCAAGGGATGAGATTGTTACATGGGATTACAATTCAATGTACATCTACACGCAGGATGATTCACCTGAATTAAACGTATACGAACCGGTCAAATATCCTGATTATAACGCTTCTAACTATAGAGGCGAGTATTCCTATCCTAAGGGATTCATGAAAGAACTTGGATAAGGAATGCCGGACAGTTAAGGCTGCATTGGAACGGGTATCCCCCTGCCTGATGCAGTCTTTTTGTATGATGCATTGGATTAATTGGTTGACAAGTCAACTAATTAACGCTATTATATTCATGTTCTAACCATATATAGACCAGACCATGACGAGGTAATTTACATATGAACCAATACCGACAGAATAAAAAGGATGTACCCGGCTGCTCCAGCATAGGCAAGCTTGTGTCTGTGCTTCACAGGAGAGCGCAGGCATTTTATACGAGATATCTTAAGGAGTATGATATTTCACTTGCTGAATATCCGGTGCTTTTTATGCTGAGTGCGCATGACGGCGTTACGCAGGATGAGATTGTGTGGGATCAGGGAATGGACAAGGCAGCGGTGGCGCGTGTAATAAAGTCACTGGAGGCCAAAGGAATGGTGACAAGGCGTAAGGATTCTTCTGACAGAAGATGCAATTATGTATTTCTTACTGAAAAGGGCCGTAGCACGCACGAACCGATATCAAAGGCTAAGGCATATTGGAATTCGGTAATAACAGAAGGGATGACAAAGGAAGAGAGTGACAGCCTTGCAAGGCTTCTTGAGGTGGCACTTGATAATGTATATGCGCATGAAAATGGAGAGTACTATGAATAACGAAATATCGAACAAAATATCAAATAAAAATCCGCTTGGAGAAAAGCCGGTTAATTCACTTTTGTATCAGTTTGCGGTCCCAAGTATAATCGCAATGCTTGTGAGCTCACTCTATAATATAGTAGACCAGTTCTTTATTGGAAGAAGTGTTGGAGAACTTGGCAATGCGGCAACCAATATATCATTTCCGCTTTCAATATCATGTGTAGCGATTGCACTGTTGTTTGGTATAGGCGGTGCGTCTGCATTTAACATTGCAATGGGAATGGGGGAGAAGCAAAAGGCGGTCAATTATCTTGCTAATTCCGCAGCCATGCTGTTCCTTGGCGGTGTGGCACTTACGATTGTTACTCTGATATTTCTTGAGCCGCTGCTTAAGTTCTTTGGCTCGCCGGATAATGTTCTGGAATATGCCAAGGTATACACAAGAATAGTTGCATTTGGATTTCCGTTTCTTATATTCACATCAGGCGGCGGTCATCTTATAAGGGCTGACGGCAGACCGAAGATAAGCATGGTATGTAATCTTGCCGGAGCGGTCATTAATACGGTGCTTGATGCGCTGTTTGTATTTGTCCTGAATATGGGAATGGCGGGAGCTGCGTATGCTACGATTATCGGACAGATAGTTTCGGGTCTGATGGCGGCGTGGTATATTGCACACTGCAGGACAATTAAGATTAAGAAGGAAAATCTGCGTGTCCGCTGGAAATATATTTCAAGAGTGATGTCACTTGGCACTGCGCCGTGCGCCAATCAGCTTGCGATGATGGTTGTTCAGATTGTAATGAACAAATCACTCAAATATTACGGCTCGCTTTCGGTATATGGCGAATCCATACCAATCGCATGTGCGGGGATTATAACCAAGGTGAATCAGGTATTTATGTCATTTATAATAGGAATATCGCAGGGACTCCAGCCTATCACAAGCTTTAATTACGGAGCAGGCAGATATGGCAGGGTGAGGTCAGCGTATCGTTCAGCGGTTGCATGCGGAGCGGTTCTTGCAGTGATAGCATTTATTCTGTTCCAGACGATACCGCATCAGATAATATCACTGTTTGGAACGGGTTCGGAAGAGTATTACAGATTTGCAGAGAATTATTTCCATATATTCCTGTTCTTTACATTTATTAACTTCATGCAGCCTATAAGCTCTAATTTTTTTACATCAATAGGCAAGCCGGTAAAAGGAACATTCCTGTCGCTTACAAGGCAGATAATATTCCTTCTTCCGCTGCTTATCATAATTCCGCTGTTTATGGGAATAGACGGAATTATGTATTCGGGACCTGTTGCCGACGGGCTTGCAGGAGTTATCTCAATAGTAATGGTGTGGCTGGAATTCAGGAAGATGCCAGCCTGATGAATTGTTCGTGAATCCGTGTGTCATCCGTAAGCTCAGGATGGAATGAAAGTCCAATCTGATTGTTATGGCGGACTGCAACGATGTGGTCATCAACAGTTGCAAGGACATCAGTATCGTCGGATGCGGCTACGATGTATGGCGCACGGATAAATACCATAGGAAAATCTTTTATATCTTTCATGTCATGGCGCGTATTGAAGCTCCCAAGCTGTCTGCCGTATGCATTGCGCCGTACGACAACGGGAAGTGTTGCAATGTGTGATGTGGTGTCATTCTCAAGCTGTTCTGACAGAAGAATAAGGCCTGCACATGTGGCAAGTACGGGAAGACCGTTCTTAATCATCTCAGTCAGCGGTTCAAGCATGCCAAGCGCCCTGAGGAGCTTGCCCTGAACAGTGCTTTCACCGCCCGGAAGAATGATTCCGTCTATATTCTCAAGCTGCTCCTTCTGGCGTATCTCAACGCAATCAACACCTAACTTTTCAAGGATTTTTTCATGTTCAATAAATGCGCCCTGAACGGCAAGTACACCGATTCTCATATCAATCCGATTTTTCACATTATATGCCTCGCTCTTCCATAATAATCTTAATTTCGTTGGCATTAATTCCGACCATTGCTTCGCCGAGATCCTCTGAGAGCTTTGCGATAAGTGCTGCGTCCCTGTAATTGGTTACGGCCTGAACGATTGCAGATGCACGCTTCTTAGGGTCACCTGACTTGAAAATGCCTGATCCGACAAATACGCCTTCCGCGCCAAGCTGCATCATGAGGGCCGCATCAGCAGGAGTTGCAACACCGCCGGCGGCAAAATTAACTACAGGCAGCTTGCCATTTTCATGGACATACTGTACTAAATCGTAAGGAACCTGAAGCTGCTTGGCCTCTTCAAAAAGCTCATCCTTGCACATTGAAACAATCTTTCTGATCTCAGAATTCATTTTTCTCATATGGCGTACCGCCTGAACAACATCGCCTGTTCCCGGTTCGCCCTTGGTTCTTATCATTGAAGCCCCCTCATTGATACGTCTGAGAGCCTCACCGAGGTCTCTTGCGCCACAAACGAATGGCACCTTGAATTCAGTCTTGTCGATATGATAAACGTCATCTGCAGGAGAGAGCACCTCTGACTCATCAATGTAGTCAATCTCTATTGCCTGAAGAATCTGAGCCTCAACAAAATGTCCGATACGGCATTTTGCCATGACAGGAATGCTTACAGCCTCCTGAATACCCTTTATCATCTTAGGGTCGCTCATACGTGACACACCGCCGGCAGCCCTGATATCGGCAGGAATTCTTTCAAGTGCCATAACTGCACATGCGCCGGCCTCCTCAGCAATCTTAGCCTGTTCAGGTGTTGTTACATCCATAATTACGCCGCCCTTAAGCATCTGGGCGAGTCCTTTGTTAAGTTCATACTGTGAATTGCTCATATTCTCCTCCGTTATTTGTCTTGATATTTTATGTGCTTCATATTACAATTAATCTGATGATAAAAAAATATTCAAAATAAATAATTTATAGATGTCAGTTTGGAGAATGAAGAATGCTTACATACGTATTTGAAGAATCGGGAATCCCGCTTTATGAGCAGGTATACAGATGTATTAAAAATGATATTATCAGCGGAAATCTGCGCTCCGGCGAGAAGCTTCCGTCCAAGAGAACATTTGCGGATAATAACGGTATTAGCACCATTACGATTCAGAATGCTTATGACCAGCTTATAAGTGAAGGGTATGTATACACAATCCCCAAGAAGGGCTATTACGTTGCGGATATCGGTGCGCTGGCAAGAGGAATGGCGGCCGGTACCGGTGAACTGATAAACAATACATCACGTAGCATGTCCCAGAATATATTGCAGAATTCGGAAGCCAAAACACCGGATATCAGGATGCCAAAGCGCGATACCGGTTACCGCATAGATCTGTCGAGTAACAGAATGGG
>CAMBEF010000173.1 GCA_945865495.1 uncultured Bacteroides sp.
AGCTGTGTGACCATTTCGGATGAACCGTTATAACAGGCAGCTAAGAGCTCTTTTATGCGCCAGCGGAAGCGTGTAAAATGTATTGTCTTACCGATAAATACATAATCAAGCACCGCATTAAGGATACCTGCAATTACCGTAAGGCCAAGACCAAGTGCAGGAAGTCCTGCCGTTACAAGGTATGACTGGAACAGTGCCTGAAGCATGCAGGCAGGTGCAAATGCAATCTCAGTCGCAAGGTAGCTGCGGCAGTCCTCAAGAAGAATATCAGTTGCTCCGAGAAGACGTGAGATTGGGGTAAGAAATGCAAATGTAAGAATCATAATTATAATGCTCGCAGACACCGTCACAACAACAAACATTGTCAGGCATTCACTTGCCTCACGTCTGCGCCCCTCACCGAGATATTTGCTGATTATTGCATTGCCTCCTGTCGCGAGCATCGTGGAGATTGCAATTGCAATATTAATTACAGGAAAGACAATGTTAAGTGATGAAAGCGCATTGCTCCCGATGAATCTTGATATGAAAATGCCGTCCACAATTGTGTAGAGAGACATAAATATCATCATTATAATTGAAGGCGCTGCAAAGCGGATAAGCTTCGCGGGCGTAAAATGCTGGTTTATTGACATGCTCATACTAACCTCCGTTTCTTTATCTGAATTATTGACAAATGACAGGATATACTATAGGGTAACCCTATAGTCAAGAGAAATTAATAAAGAGTAAGGAGGCAAGGCATAGATTAAGGAGACATATACAGATATGGAACACAACATATATATGAAAACAGGAGAATTTGCAAAGGCGGTGGGAGTGTCTAAGGAAACACTGTTCCATTATGATGACATAGGTCTGTTCAGCCCTGAATATACAGGTGACAATGGATACAGATACTATTCCGTATACCAGATGGAGACACTTGATACAATACTGATGCTCAAGGAGCTTGACATGTCGCTTAAGGATATCAGGGAATTCCTTAACGGAAGAAGCCCGGATACATTTCTTGAGCTCTTTGATGAGCGTGAAAATATATAGACGAACAGATAGCAAGACTCAGAACCATGAAAAAATGGATGGCGCAGCGCAGGCACAAGCTTGATACGGCAGTAAATACAGATTTTGGCATGGTTGGTGTTGTGGAACGCAGGGAACGCTATTATACATTTGCAGAGGCTGAATCGGAAGAAGCGAAGGATATATATAAAAAGGCAGGCAATCTTATTAAGGAATTCTATGCATCGGGAACGGATGGAGATTACGATATTGCATATATCCAGTATGCACATAATGTAGAGAATGGCATTTATGATAAATATAATAATTCGGCGCTGCTTATGGAGGAAAAACCGCGGATGAAGAATTACAGGATAATGCCGGCGGGCAGATATCTTACGGCATATCATAAGGGGCATTGGAATTCGATAGGAGAGGCGTATGAAAGACTGCTGGCTTACAGAGACAATAATGGACTTAAGACAGATAGCGAATATATTGAGTATTATGTGGTAGATAATTTTATTGCTGACAATATAGATGACTATCTCACCAGCATAGAAGTTATGTTAAAATAATATTGACCTTACAATTGTTGTAAGGTTTATATTGCAAATATACAACTGCCGGGTTATGCAGTCCCGGCAGATATAAATTAATTATGGAGGAAAATGCCGCCGGTCTTCGGACTTCGGATTACGGATTCGGTGCGGGAAGGCGGCAGGACATTACAGGTCATGGAAAAGAATCTTACATCAGGCAGCGTATTTAAGACAATAGTATTTTTCGCACTGCCGTATCTTCTGTCATATTTTTTACAGACATTGTACGGAATGGCAGATTTATTCATTATAGGTCAGTTCGGAGGTGTTGACGGAATAACTGCCGTATCCAACGGAAGTCAGGTTATGCATATGCTGACGGTAATTCTTGTCGGTCTTGCAATGGGAACAACAGTAATGGTCGGACGCGCCATAGGCGGTCGGAAAAATGATGAAGCGTCAGCAGCAATCGGCAATACGATTACGTTATTTATGACAGTGGCAGTTGTGCTTACTGTAGTGCTCCTCATAGCGGTAAGACAGATAGTCATTATAATAGGAACTCCGGCAGAGGCTGTCAGCGGTACGGTCGGATATCTTACGATATGCTTTATCGGAATTCCGTTTATAACGGCGTATAATATTATAAGTGCCATATTCAAAGGGCTGGGTGACTCAAAAAGCCCGATGTATTTTATTGGGATAGCCTGCATTGCCAATATCATCCTTGATTACGTATTCATGGGTGCATTGAATATAGGACCTGTGGGAGCGGCGCTCGGTACGGTGCTTGCACAGACTTTGAGTGTAGTGATTGCACTGATATCAATAAAGAGAAAGAAAACAGGAATTAAGCTTACCAAATCGGACTTTATTCCTGACAGAAATGTTATGGGAGACATCCTTAAGGTCGGACTTCCTGTGGCTGTTCAGGACGGATGTATTCAGGTTGCATTCATGGTGATAACTGTAATAGCCAATCACAGGGGAATTACTGATGCGGCAGCAGTAGGTATTGTTGAAAAGGTTATAAGCGCCCTGTTTATCGTGCCATCCTCGATGCTCGCAACGGTGTCGGCACTGTCGGCGCAGAATATAGGTGCCGGAAAGCCGGAAAGGGCTGAAAAGACACTCAAGTATGCCACGATGATAACAACGGTATACGGAATAATAGTTGCTGTCATCATAGAGGTAATCGCTGAAGCGGTGCTTACGATGTTTACTAAGGACAGCGGCGTAATAGTTATGGGAAGCCAGTATATAAGGGGGTACATAATTGACTGTATATTTGCAGGCATACATTTTAGCTTTACCGGATATTTCTGTGCTTACGGCAAATCCTACATAGGCTTTATCCACAATATGACTGCAATAGTTTTTGTGAGAGTCCCTGGTTCATATCTTGCGTCAAGGATGTTCGCGGATACGCTGCTTCCTATGGGACTTGCGGCACCTGCCGGGTCACTTTTGTCAGTCATAATATGTGTGGCAGCATTTATCTGGCTGAAAAATGGCGGTAAGCTTGATGCGCAGAATGTCTGACGCACAGAGTGTATGAAGTGGATAATCTAAAGCTTTCGATTATAGATTACGGATGATACGGATAAGTTCGTAACCGAAATAAGAATCCCGGTAAAAATTCTCAATTAGCCTTGACTTGGAGTACACTCAAGGTAGTACAATCAATAAAAATACAGTGCGGTTATGTGATGGCGTAATTGTGAACTATTATGGCTATGTATTATCGGAATGAGGTAACAGAGTATGGAAAAGGTTAAGAAGAATTTTGGATTTGGATGCATGAGACTTCCTATGAACGGAAGCGAGGTCGATATTGAGCAGACTAAGAAGATGGTTGATGAGTTCCTTGCACAGGGCTTTAATTATTTTGATACGGCTCACGGATATATAGACGGTAAGAGTGAGCTTGCGCTTAAGGAGTGTCTTACAAGCAGATATCCAAGAGAAAGCTATGTGCTTACCGATAAGCTGACTAACTTTTATTTCAAGAAGGAAGAGGATATCAGACCGTTTTTTGAGAATCAGCTCAAATGGTGTGGCGTTGATTATTTTGATTTTTATCTTATGCATGCACAGAGCGCAGAGATTTTCAAATTTTTCAAGTCATGCCGCACATATGAGACAGCATTTGAGCTTAAGGCAGAGGGAAAGATACGTCATGTAGGTATATCCTTCCATGACAAAGCTGAAGTGCTTGACAGGATTCTTACAGAATATCCGCAGATTGAGGTAGTACAGATTCAGTTCAACTATCTTGATTATAATGACCCTGCGGTTGAGAGCCGCAAGTGCTATGAGGTGTGCCGTAAGCATGGTAAGCCGGTGCTTGTTATGGAGCCTGTTAAGGGCGGTAACCTTGTGAATCTTCCGGAAGAAGCAAAGGCTGTGCTTGATGAGCTTCACGGCGGAAGTCCTGCAAGCTATGCAATAAGATTTGCAGCGGGCTTTGAAGGAATGATGATGGTATTGTCCGGCATGAGCAGCATGGAACAGATGCAGGATAACCTAAGCTATATGAAGGATTTCAAGCCGCTCAACGAGAAAGAGCTTGAAGCAATTGATAAGGTACAGAAGATATTTAAGAGCAGAAATCTCATCCCTTGTACTGCATGCCGTTATTGTGAGGCGGGCTGTCCTAAGCAGATTAAGATACCTGACCTGTTTGCGGCAATGAATACCAAGAAGCTTTACAATGATTGGAATGCTGATTATTACTATGTTCTTTATGCAACAAAGGGACATAAGGCATCAGACTGTATCCGCTGCGGCAAGTGAGAGAAGGCATGTCCTCAGCATTTGCATATAAGAGATCTGCTCGTTACGGTCAAGGAAGAATTTGAGAAGGAAAAAGAAAAATAATTAACTGTTTTAATGTGGCTGCCATCCGGTAATACAGATTTTGAGAGGTGTAAGGACTGTATGCTGAGAGTGGCGGTCACATTTTTTTGTGTAATAAAAGTAGCAAAAAACAACTTTTTTAATGCAAAGTGTTGACACATCCGGCAAAGAGTGGTAATAATATAAAACATAAGTAGTAAATAAATACTTTTATGAAAGGAGATTTGAATGGAAAAGCGCAATGCGGACGGACTTACGGAGAAGGAATTTCTTGAGAAGTATTGTCCGGGTGATTATGACAGACCTTCCGTATCTGTTGATATGATGATACTTGCGATGGATAAGTCGCTCGGAAGCCTCAGGACGCTGCTGGTACAAAGACGTAATCATCCGTATATCGACTGCTGGGCGCTTCCGGGAGGCTTTGTCGGAATAGACGAGTCGGCATATGAAGCGGCATGCAGGGAGCTTGAAGAGGAGACAGGGCTTAAGGATATTTATCTTGAACAGATATAT
>CAMBEF010000174.1 GCA_945865495.1 uncultured Bacteroides sp.
TTGGAAGAACATTTTTAAATAAGTTAAGATATTCTAATATCTTTTTATAGTAATCAGTATCTTTTATCTCCTCAGTGCAGTACACTTCGTTGATATATTTAATTTTCAGCTCTTCCGTGAAAACGCTTCCGGCATAATCAGCCAATATATCAACTGACCTGTTATATATCTCCTTATCATATATTGGTCTTTTTATATCTATTCCATCCCTGTTGTCATATACATGTACATTGGCTTCGACAGGGACATAGCGCCCCTTCCTGTTACATCGTCCCATTCTTTGCAGAAGACTGTCGGCTGTACTCATCTCCGTATATAGCACATCAAAGTCAATATCCAGACTGGCTTCAACTATCTGGGTTGTTATCCATATTCCTGTATCTGATGCCGCATTAGAGAACTCCATTATCCTGCTTTCAAGAAGTCTCCTGTCCTTCTTTGTAAAACGCGAATGAAGTATATATACCTTTGCATTATCATCCCGTAATTCTTTGTACAGCTTTTGAGCATTGGCGATTGTATTACATATAACAAGAACTTTTTTGCTTTTTGAATCTTCCTCAACCCTGCTTACATCAATATCTCCATGAAATATATCCACTTTGTGTCTTATGATATCTGATGATCCGGAATAATCCGCAAATTTATACTGTATACCATCTGCCAAACCATATTCCCGCATAAAATCTCTTAGCACAGGTGGAAATGTGGCTGTTATTATTGCAAATTGCCCTCCTATATCAGATATTATTTTAAGCCCATATATTATTGAAGCGATTATACGAGGATTGTATGACTGTATCTCATCAATTATTACTTTTGAATATTTGAGTGTTGCGGCAAAAATCTCCGTTCCAAGAGCCCTATATACAAATTTAAATAACTGATCCACTGTGCATACTGTGAGTGGCTTAGATAACATTTTTGATTTCCGGTATTTTTCATATGCACTCTCTTCCTCATCGTATTTTGTATCAGTTAATCTTTCTTCCATAAAATGTTTCATGCTTTCTGAATGAAGCAATGTTACATCTTTGTAATTATATCTTTGCTGTATTCTGTCATATATAGCATTGGATGATACCATGTACGGAAGCGTATAAAAACATTTTTCTCCGTCAGCCCAAAGAAGTGCCGCTTCTGTTTTGCCCATTCCTGTTGGCGCTATAACAACAAGATTATTATTGCAATTATCATCCATGTATTTCTGCACAGGTCTTAATCCCTTATCCGCAAAACATTTTCTGATATTATTCTTAAGTGCCTTATTATTTATATCAGGATTTTCTTCTGCCTCGGCATAACCTGCACTGACCGCATAATCAAACTTATTCAGCAATCCTTTTACAATAACGTATTTTTTCCACTGATTATAATTAACATAATTACCTGCATCCTGTATTCTGTTTCTGAATATCAATTTATTGATGTTAGATATGCTCATCCGTGCAGCTTCATTCTGAAGATACTCACGCAGATTATTGGTGTAATATTTCTCACTGAATCTTTTTATCTGTGCGGCATCCCATTTGTCTTCCCTTGTATGATGGTAAAAGATTGCAGTAATTACTGCCTTAAAATCTTCTATATCAACATCATATCCGGCCATATCCTCTTTAAATCTGTCAAACGTAATTGAAAGAGCACTCAGATAACCATGCGGGATCTCTTCTACAGATATTCTGTCAACCTCGTCATTCACCTTAGATTGGAAAACCTCATTCAGCTTTCCTATATCATGAAGTCCGCAAGCCTCAAGAACCAGCTTCCTTTCCTTATCTGTAAAATATCTGCCATATATTTCAAAGAATCTGCCGGCGCAGGCAACAATATCATCCAGATGCTGTCTGAGCGTGACATGTACATCTTTTTTGTCATTGTTCAAATCTTTTATTGCCTTATGTACTTCATGTTTTTCACTTTCTGTAAGAAGCTCCGGCATGTTTTCCACAATCTTTTGCATATATGCAGCACTTTTAGCTCTTTTTTCTTCCTGTAACTTTAACACTGCTGACTTTGCATAATACTCCACTATAAGCCCCTCTCATTACTAATTATTGTCCCTGATTATTGTTCCAATATGTAACTATTATATTTATTATATTATTTATGCGAACACTACCGCATCCTGATATTCCGTATCATCAACATAGGCTGTATCAAGCACATTGCCTGCCGGATAATAGTACGCTCTCACCCGTCCGCCTTCACTCTCAGGCTTCCATCTTCTCAAGCCCTGTTTTGTTATTTCGTATTCTTTATTCAATGTATAAACCGTTGCATTAATATTCTCATAGCCCTGTTTTCTCATATAAGATACAGGTATATATATATTATGTTTCGTTTCTACATCGTTTTCTTCGCAAAGACTGACTATATCAACGCTTCTGATATCTATAATATCCTCATATCTGCCAAGTGAAAGATACATTAACGGATTACTCAGGCCATTGTAAATAACATCCATGTCCTCTTCTCTTTCAGGTAATATATGAATAATCATATTGTTCTCACAGACAAGCTCCGCATTGGCAACGCCTTTATATATTCCGTAATTTTCTCCATCCTTAAGACATATCTGATGTCTGCCCTCTTCATACTTTGCTCCTGCTGAAAACGAATACCGCGTGTATACTTCAGAAATTGTGCCTCTGTTAGTCCCCTGTATACTGAGCTTCATTCTATGCAGTTCTTTAAAGCCGCATGCAGCATGTATCATTCCGCTCACCGTAGAATATGGCGGAAGCGGATATGTCTCTTTAATGATAAAGCTGCTCGGTTTTCTGTAGTTCGCAAGATTCTGATAACACTGAAGTCTAATTGCTTTCACCATAATATGTATCCACTTTCTCCTTGAGCTGTCTGAACGCCTCTGCTACTGTTACTGCTCCAAGCTTGTCCTTGATTTCCTTATCATTATCAAATATCTCTGAAATGACACCGGCTACTGTTGAACTCTTAATATCTTCATCTGCATCCATTATCTCCAACAGTGTTGCAACATTTATATTATTTTTAGATATGCTTACACGATTTTCAAAAAATGGATTCTTCCTTGAATAATTACCGCCAATCACAAATAATGGTGCAAGATTCTCCCTTCTTCCCTTTATATCACGATAAAGGTATTGAACTGCATCAAGCAAACCATTCACCCTCTTTGCCTTCTCTGCCTGCGATATCTCAATATCTCCGTCAACACCTACTCTGTCCAGGTCTATTGATATTGTATATGTATAAAGTGAACGGTGAATCTCACTCTGTGCTATTGCATTACCAAAATTCTGACGTTTTGCCAGCCCCATATTAGTAAGGAATTCAAGCTCCCCCTGATACGATTCAAGCGATATTGCATTGCTGAGTCTGGCCACAGCACTTCTTGTAGATGCTCCACCTTTGCCGGAATCATCCTTAGATGTTGTCTTCATATAGCCAAACAGATCTATCTCAGGATAATCCTCAATCGTTGCTGATGGAGCAAACTGTACAACGCCGCTCTTTTCATCAACAGGTGTATTATCCCACTCTAACTGCTGCATTAAGTTATATCTCATTGCCTGCCTTGATATATATGAATACTGCTGGTGGTCACCTCTCGTCATCTTCTTAAGTGTTGTTACATTACCAAATCCCTCTCCATAGTTGGCTCCCTCTGCAAGGAATACCATTGTTACGGTTAAACCATTTTTTCTCATCTATGCTTCCTCCTTATTCTCTTCCTTATTATCATTATTCTTTTTATTCATGTTACAGCCCTTAAGTCCCAGAACAAACGCATATCCATATTCCTCAAATGCATCCTGACTATTGATAATTCTCACAAAATCACTTGGAATCATAAGCCTGCCCGCCTGCTCAGCATTACTTGAAACCTTGCATGTGCTGTAAAGTCTCATTACAATATCAAGAAAGCGTCCTGCGTTCTTTGTTGAAAGCGCATTCATAAGCTGATACAGTGTACCTCTGAGACATTCGTCATCCTTCGCACCTTTTTCTGCCAGCAACGCTGCTCTCAATGCAAAGCCGCTGTTCATCACTGCTACCCTGTTCATCTCCACATTACCTCCATTTTCCTTATTGCCTGTCACAATATTACTCCACAGCATCACCATATATACCCAGAATGCGCTTGATATACATCCCGGATTATCAAATGTAGTTTTAAGTATCTTATCAAGAAGTGCTGTCTGGCTTTTGTACTTAATAACATTCATAATCACACTCTCATGTATATTAATATATTCCGCACCTATCTTCACATACGGATGCCTGCCAAAATACTCCAATGCCGACTGTACTCTTTTCTCTCTGAAAATCCTAAGCGCATCAGTACTTATAACCGCAAAGTTATATTTGTCATCTGCCTGTGTTCCCCTGATTATAACCTGCACGCCTGATAATTCTTTGAGTTTACAGTCAAGCAGACGTTTGAGCATACGTGCAAACCATTGTGTATATCTCTCGTCCTCACTCTTATCTGATTCCGTCTCGTTCCGTCTCTCCTTATCGTTAGCGGTAAGCATCCCTTTTATTGAATCGTTAGTATTTATAAATGCAAATCTGTTTCCCAGCAAAGTAAATCCAAGCGGACTCAGCGCATATACAAATGCACATGCCGGGCAGAGGAACGCATCAACTTTGCAATTCCAGAATGCTGATTTTTTTCTTGCAAGGTCATCAGCCATATCTTTCATAAATGCTATTGACACTTTTTCTTTGTTCCCCATAGGTCTTGCACAGTCAATGCACATATCCTTATCCTTGTCATGTGATGCTGCGATATACTCCTTAAACGGCTTTACAAAATCCTGTTCAAAGAGTTCCCTCATATCTTTCTTTGCGTTGGCCCTTAACAGAAAGCACTTTCCATCCCAAAAGCGGTTTATATAATTATAAACAACGCTCTTCATTACAGATC
>CAMBEF010000175.1 GCA_945865495.1 uncultured Bacteroides sp.
AGAAACTTGCTACTATTAAAATACCATCTTATAATTCATTTTTAAAGAAAAATGTGATAAAATATCTGATTAGAATCCGGTTTGTATCTGTCTGCAAATCAGGAATGCCCTCAGTGACGGGCGGGAATGGAGATTAAGATGAATATTATAGTTGTTGGCTGCGGAAAGGTCGGCTATACGCTGGTAGAGCAGTTGAATAATGAAGGACATTCAGTAACCCTTATAGATAAGAATCAGGCAGCACTTGAAAAAGCAGTTGCAAAACTCGATGTACTCGGAATATATGGTAATGGAAGCAGTTACCGTGTGCAGGAGGAAGCAGGTGTATCTAATGCAGATCTGCTTATTGCAGTTACCAATCAGGATGAAGTAAATTTGCTCAGCTGCCTTATAGCAAAGCAGGCAGGGCATTGCCAGACAATAGCAAGAGTGCGTAATCCGGAATACTATGAAGAGATTAATTTTATAAAGGAAGAACTGAAGCTTGCTATGGCTATTAATCCGGAACGCTCAGCGGCATATGATATATTAAGGCTTTTGCAGATACCATCGGCAATGGAAGTCGATACATTTGCAAGAGGAAGAATTAATCTTATCAGCTTCAAGATACCTGATTATTCTCCACTTGACGGAAAAAAGATTATGGATGTATCCGGAATCCTGGGTAATAATGCATTGTTCTGCGTTGTTCAAAGAGACGGGGAAGTGATTATACCAAGTGGTAATACAGTACTTCACTCAAAAGATAAGGTGTCTGTTGTAATGCCTCTGAGTGAGATGCCGGATTTCTTTGACAGAATAAAGATTGCTAACAGACCGATAAAGAGTGTTATGATTGCAGGAGGTGGAAGCATATCATTCTATCTTGCCAAGGAGCTTATTAAAGCGAATGTACAGGTTAAGATATTTGAGACTGACAGGGCAAGGTGCGAGGTGTTAAGCGAGCAGCTTCCGGAAGCCGTTATTATCAATGGTAATGCGGTAGATGAGAGCCTGCTGGATGAGGAAGGTGTAAGACAGACGGATGCATTCGTGGCGCTTACCAATATGGATGAAGAGAATATCATGTTGTCGCTGTATGTTAACAGTATATCAGATGCTAAGCTTATAACTAAGATTAACAGGCTTTCTTTTGAGGAAGTTATTAATGGAATGCCTCTCGGAAGTGTTGTATGCCCTAAGAATATTACGGCAGAAAAGATAATAAAGCATGTAAGATCTATGCAGAATTCTGCTGATTCAAGTAATGTTGAATCACTGTACCGCCTTATGGATAACAAGGTTGAGGCACTTGAATTCAATGTAAGAGAATGTGGTGAGAATAAGGCTCTTATAGGCAGGACACTTATGGAATTAAAGCTTAAGAAGAATCTTCTTATATGTTCAATTAACCGTGACGGCAGGATAATAACACCAAGCGGTAAAGATACTATAGAAGTCGGAGATACTGTTGTTGTAGTTACAAGTAATCTTAACCTTTCCAGAATAAGCGATATTCTTGAATAGGAGCTGTAATAATGAACTATGGTATTATTCGTTATATAATAGGTAAAGTTATAGAGATTGAAGGTGCATTCCTTGTCATACCGGTGCTCACGGCACTTGTATATCATGAATGGAGAGGATTTGGAGTGTATGTGCTGCTTGCATGTCTTTATATGTTTGCAGGATTTATCATGTCATCAAAAGAACCGGAGAATAAGGAATTCTATGCAAGAGAAGGATATGTCCTTGCAGCGCTTGCGTGGATTATTATGAGTATTCTCGGTGCCATTCCGTTTGTGATTACAGGAGACATACCATCTATGGCTGATGCAGTCTTTGAGATTGCATCGGGATTTACAACAACCGGAGCAAGTATTCTTGCAAGTCCGGAGCCTCTGCTTAAGTGCAATCTTATGTGGAGAAGCTTTTCACACTGGATAGGAGGAATGGGAGTCCTTGTATTTCTTATAGCAATACTGCCTTCAGGCGGTGGTGAAAGCATATATATAATGAGGGCAGAGAGTACGGGACCATCTGTCGGAAAGATTGTTCCGAGAATTAAGCAGACATCCAAGATACTCTATGAAATATATACCGCACTTACGTTTATTCTTTTTGTACTGCTGGTGCTTGGAAGAATGCCGGTATTTGATGCAATCTGTCTTACATTTGGTGCTGCCGGAACCGGTGGATTTGGTATACTTGCAGACAGCGTGGCATCATATAACACATACTGTCAGGTTGTGATAACAATATTCATGCTGCTGTTCGGTGTGAACTTTACATTTTTCTATATGCTTCTTATAGGCAAGGCCAGGGATGCATTCAGGATGGAAGAAGTCAGGGGATATCTGGCAATATATTGTGCGATAACACTGCTTATCACGCTCAATCTGTGGGCGCAGAACGGACATTTCATGCATCAGCTTCAGCAGGTGTCGTTCCAGACATCATCTGTTATGACAACAACCGGATACTCAACACAGGATTTTAATGCCTGGCCACAGTTCTCCAAGATACTTATGGGGCTTCTCATGGCAATCGGAGGATGCACGGGAAGCACAGGCGGAGGAATAAAAGTATCAAGAATTCTGGTATATGTAAAGGGAATAATTAAGGAGATATCAGAACAGGTTCATCCGAGGCGTGTTAAGGTTCTTAGGGTGGATGGCAAGAGAGTTGATGATTCGATACTCAGGGCAATATATATATATCTTGCCCTGTATACGCTTATATTTGTCATATCACTTGTTATCGTGGGAATTGACGGATATGACTGGGAGACTACATTCTCAGCGGTTCTTGCGACAATCAATAATATCGGTCCCGGATTCGGCCTTGTCGGGCCGACAGGCAATTTTGGAATGTTTTCCGTTATGTCGAAGCTTGTGCTTACGTTTGACATGATTGCAGGAAGACTGGAGCTTATTCCTTTATTCGTGCTCCTTATGCCGGATACATGGAAGAAAAATGGTTAATAAGCGCATGGCGCAGGAATGGAGATTACAGTGAAGAGACGCAGAAAAAGACTGGTTCGTATTATTGCAGCACTGGCAGTGCTTGCACTTATCTTTATATATAAAGGAATGTTTAACGGCAAAGGTCTGTACTTTACAACGGGCTTTGGCAGACATGAGATACTTCAGGCAGGCAGTCAGAAAGCATATGATTATGAAGCATCAATTCTTTTTGCAGATGTCAGGAAGCAGTATGAGTCGCTGTTCGGAAGCGATGTGTGGAGCCGTGAGATAGACGGTCAGAGTTTTGAAACATACGCAAGGCAGCAGGTACGGACTAAGCTGATACGTGTTGCGTATATGAATGAACTTGCGGACAAAAGAGGCGTTGTTCTTAACAGGGAAGAAAGCGCTAATATAAGTAAGGCAGCAAAAGAATATCTTGCATGTGTTGATGACGCATCTGCTAAAAGGCTGGGACTTACGCAGGAGCAGATTGAGCAGATGTTTACGAAGTTTGCAATAGCATCACGGCTTTATAATGACATGACTGCCAACCTGCAGACAGAAGTAAGTGCCGATTATGCGAGGGTAATCACAATCCAGTATATAAGTGCCGATTCAGAGAACGCAATAAATAATGCCAAGTCAAGACTGGATGGCGGAGAGAGCTTTTTCTATGTTGCAAGGGATGTTAATAACGGCGGCGATTACGAGTGTGAATTAAGACGCGGCGAGATGGAAAAAGAATTTGAAGAGGCCGCATATAATCTTGCAACCGGTGAGACAAGCCAGATCGTAAGCTGCGGTGGAAGATATTATATCATCAGATGTGTAAGTGATAATGAGAAGACAAAGACCGAGGCTAATAAGAACGATATAATCGAAGCAAGAAAGCTTGAAGAATTTAACAGAAATTTTGAAGAATATGAAGGCTCAATATATCTTCATTTTAATGATAAGCTGTGGGATAAGACAGACTTTAATACAGTGAATGAAAACACGGCCTTTGAGGATGTATTCAACAAATATTTCAAGTAGAAGGTTCAATATAGAAATGGAGAAAGTATGGCTGGAAATAAATATGATGAAAGCAGTATATCAATCCTTGAGGGGCTTGAGGCTGTAAGAAAAAGACCCGGAATGTATATCGGCAGCGTGGGTACCAAGGGGTTGAATCACCTTATTTATGAGATTGCTGATAACGCCGTTGATGAGCACCTTGCAGGCTTCTGCTCTGAGATTACGGTAACACTTAATGCGGACGGTTCTGCAACGATTTCCGATAACGGACGCGGTATACCTACGGGAATACATCCAAAAGCAGGAATATCAACGGTTGATGTAGTATTTACAATGCTTCATGCCGGAGGCAAGTTCGGTGATGGAGGATATAAGATATCGGGAGGTCTTCACGGCGTCGGCGCATCTGTCGTCAATGCCTTATCTGTGTGGCTTGAAGTTACAATAAAAAGAGATGGCATAGTATGGCATCAGCGCTATGAAAAGGGCAAGAGGACAGGAGAACTTACACAGACCGGGACCTGCCGTAAGCACGATACCGGTTCTACGATTACATTTCTTCCTGACGGAGAGATATTTGAGAAGACAGTTTTCAAAGCAGAAGCTATAAAGAGCCGTCTGCATGAGACTGCATATCTTAATCCGGGACTCACAATCCATTTTGAGGACAAGAGGCATATAGAGTCACCTGAGGATGACATAGAGACTTTCCATGAAGAAGATGGAATCAAGTCATATATAAAGGATCTCAACGAAGGAAAAGAGTGTATACACGATACAATATATTTTAAGAAGAAGCGTGAAGGAATAGAGGTAGAGGTTGCATTCCAGTTTGTCAATGAGTTCGAGGAAAATGTTCTCGGCTTCTGTAACAATATATATACACAGGAGGGCGGAACTCATAT
>CAMBEF010000176.1 GCA_945865495.1 uncultured Bacteroides sp.
AAGTATTCCCTCAGCCTTTGCAAATTCACGTCCTGCATCAAATGCATCCTCATTCTCAATTGTTACTACTTCATCATAAATCTTAGTGTTAAGTACATCAGGAACAAATCCGGCGCCAATTCCCTGAATCATATGAGGGCCGCCCTTGCCTGTTGAAAGCACCGGTGAACCTGCAGGTTCTACTGCAATAACCTTAACATCCGGCTTCTTTGACTTAAGGAACTCTCCGATGCCTGTAACTGTACCGCCTGTACCTACGCCTGCGATAAATATATCTACATTGCCGTCTGTATCTTCCCATATCTCAGGTCCTGTTGTAGCCTTATGTGCTGCAGGATTGGCCGGATTAACAAACTGTCCGGGTATAAATGAATTAGGTGTCTCCTTAGCAAGTTCTTCAGCCTTGGCAATTGCGCCCTTCATACCCTTAGAACCTTCTGTAAGAACAAGCTCTGCGCCGTAAGCCTTAAGGAGATTTCTTCTCTCAATGCTCATTGTCTCAGGCATTGTAAGAATTATTCTGTATCCTCTTGCTGCTGCGATTGAAGCAAGACCAATTCCTGTGTTACCGCTTGTAGGCTCGATTATAACTGAACCTTCCTTAAGGATTCCTCTCTGCTCTGCATCATTAATCATTGCAAGTGCTACTCTGTCCTTAACGCTTCCTGCCGGATTGAAATACTCAAGCTTAGCAAATATGTTAGCTTCAATGCCTCTCTTCTTCTCAAAATTATTAGCATGTAAAAGTGGTGTCTTACCTATAAGTTCTGTTACATTCTCATAAATCTTTCCCATGGTATAATTGTCTCCTTTCAATATCTTAAATATTCAATGAATCATATAGAAATCCCTTTTCCCTATTCTCATATAATTCATACTAAATTAATATGAAATCTATGTTTAGGATTATACCATGTACAAAGTATTTGTCAATACATATTTCAAAAAATATTTCCATTAAGTTTTAACGTCTTTTCACTCATCCCAACGCCACGTCCAGCATCATCATTACAGTAAAACCAAGTCCGAACATAATGGTTGCCGCATTGCTGTGTCTGCCTGCCGACATCTCGGGTATCAGCTCTTCAACCACGACATATAACATTGCCCCGGCAGCGAATCCAAGAAGATACGGCAGAGCCGGAATAACCAGCCCTGCCGCAATTATTGTAAGAACAGCTCCTATAGGCTCAACCACTCCTGACAGTGCCCCATACAGAAATGCTTTCCATGTTCCTACTCCTTCTGATTTTAATGGCAGAGAGATTATCGCACCCTCGGGAAAATTCTGAATTGCAATTCCAAGAGAAAGCACCACTGCTCCCGTCAGGGCTATCTGTGCACTTCCCGAAATCCATCCCGCATAGACAACGCCTACCGCCATTCCTTCCGGTATGTTATGCATTGTGACCGCAAGTACCAGCATTGTTGTCTTTTTAAGCTTACTTCTGATTCCCTCTGCCTCATTACTGTACATATGCAGATGTGGGATGATATGGTCCAGCAAAAGCAGAAAAAGTATTCCTGCCCATATTCCGACAAATGCCGGTGCAAATGCCATTCTTCCCATTGACTCCGACGCTTCAATCGCTGGAATTATAAGGCTCCATATTGATGCTGCTACCATAACGCCTGCTGCAAAACCCGTAAGTGCTTTCTGTATCTTCTCATTCATGGCATTCTTAAGTAAAAATACGCTTGCTGCTCCGAGAACTGTTCCGGCAAATGGTATAAGTACGCCTTTTATAACTTCTGCATTAATGTAATTCATATATTAAAGCTTTGCAAGACTGCTGCCAAGTTCACGGCATGCCTTAAGATCTGCGTCCTCCGGCATCTCCTGGCAGATTGCACTCTCTCCTCCTATTACGTTAGCTCCTGCTGCCTTCATTCTGTCTACCCATGTTCTCATCCATTCGCCGTCTCCCCAGCCATATGAACCGAAGAGTGCGATTGTCTTACCTGCGGCAATCTTTTCAACTTCACTTACAAATGGTTCCATCTCTGAATCTTCAAGCTCTTCTGCTCCCATCGCAGGACATCCGAGCGCAAATCCGGCTGCATCCTTTATATCTCCGATATTGGCTGAGCCTACCTCAAGCACATCTGCCTGTGCTCCTGCCTCCTCAATTCCTGCTCCGATGGCATTAGCCATTGCCAGTGTATTTCCTGTCTGGCTCCAGTAGATTACATATACCTTTGACATTTTTTAGTCCTCCATATAAATATTTTCTTTATCTATGCATATACGGCAATTATCTGCCTCATATCCATCCCACCTGATATTTTTTCCAGAATGTCCTGTTTTGCCTTTTCAAAGCTGTCAAAAAGTCTTCTTTTCTCCTCAGGCTTGTCATAAACCTTCCAATATCCCGTATATAAAAACTCCTGACCTCTTTTTTCGATGAAGCCTTCCACGTCCTCTGCCGGATAATCAAGGAGAAGTCCAAGTTCATGTGGAAAATCCTTATTATCGGAAATATATCTTCTGTATCTTGTCTTAAATACAGGAAGTATCTTTTCAAGTTTGCAGTCTTCATATCCGAATTTCTTCATAAGCTCCGATGTATGTTCACTTTCAAGATACGCTCTCAGTTTTCTTCATTATACATAAGCATCGTAATTCTTGTGTCTGTCATCACAAGTACATAACAGCTTATCTTAGTTCCTTTTATTATCTGCATAAGCTGCCTGTAATATCCACGGTCAATCGTCATCAGATTCGATGCTTTAAGCCCCGCAATAAGAGGAGCGCACTGCATTGCCGTCTGTGTATTCAGATTGTTGAGACTAAGCTTTTTGATAAGCTCATATACTTCGCTGCTCATGTGTCGGACTCCTTTCTGTCTTTTAGTTAGTTGTAACTAACCTTGCAGTTAAATAATAACCGCATTGCTGCTTTTGGTCAACACGGCTATTATTAGTAATTTCTCAATTCGGACAAAATTGACCTGCAATTGAAAATATTTGATATGTAATTTACTTTATTACGCTCGTCGGAGTTCCCTTGTACCAGTTAATAAGATTGTCCGCAGCTATTTCTATTGCCCTTATCTTAGCTTCGGGAGTTGCAAATGCGATATGCTGCGTTATTCTTGTGTTGTCACACTGCATTAACGGTATAGGACCGTCAAGCGGCTCACCGCACACAACATCAAGCCCGGCTGCGCTGATTTTCTTACTGTCTAATGCGTCTTTAAGTGCATTTTCATCAATTATCTCGCCTCTTGCAGTATTAATCAGTATTACACCGTCTTTCATTCTGGCAATTGCGTCTGCATCAATCATATTGCGTGATTCTTCCGTAAGCGGACAATGTATTGATATCACATCGCTTCTATTAAGCAGTTCATCCAATGTCACCTGCTCTATAAATGCATACTTATCTCCGCATTTTTTATGACGGCTGTATGCAATAACCTTCATTCCAAATCCCTGCGCCATGACCGCCATTCTGTAACCTATGCTTCCAAGTCCTATTATTCCGATTGTTTTGCCATACAGCTCAAACTGCCTTGTAAGTATCTTAACACCATTCTTAGCTGCACCTGGCGTACTCCATATCTTATGCTTATAAAAATCATCATGGATTGCAACATTATTACACAGGTCAAGCAGCATCGCCATTGCATACTGTGCTATGGTCACATCTCCCGAAACAGTATTGGTATATGTTATGCCACGGCGCTTTATCTCTTCTTTGTCATAGCTTCCTAAGCCATGTGACAGCGTTGCTATATATCTGAGATGCGGATGTCTGTCAAGGAACTCTTTTGTTATAATCCCGGGTGCTATAAACAGACCGATAACAGCATCTGCATCACCGACTTCTTCGTCTATGTCATCCATTTTCATTCTGCCGTAATATGATACATCCAGTTCCGGACATACTGACAGTTTTTCTTTCCAGATATCAAGCAGTTTCTCTCTTGTGAGATTTCCACCGCTTACATCACTCTGGAATATTCTTACCTTTATTGGTTCTCTGCATTCACTCACCGCAATCCCCCCTATTTATCTCTGCAAGCACTTCCCTTAATGCATCAATGAATATCCTGTTCTGATGCGGCAGCCCTATTGTCACTCTCGTATAAGTCTTGTCTATAGGCCTTATGAATACTCCGTAATCCTCAAGTTTCTTTGTACACAGATCGGCATCACAGTGTGGGTTGAAATATATAAAGCTTGCCTGGCTCGGTACTACTGACACTCCCATTTTCTCGAGCTCTTTTGTTATATATTCTTTTTGTTCCTTATTATTATCAAATGCCTTCTTACGGAACTCCTCATCATCAAGTGCTGCTATTGCACCGGCTGCACCGATTCTGTTGGCATTATAATATGTCGACACACATCCGAGACATGCCGTAATATCCTTATTTGCCACACTGTAGCCCACACGCAGTCCCGCCATTCCGTATATCTTGGAAAATGTCCTGAGCACTATTACATTATTTCTGTCATTTACAAACCTGAGTGCACTCTCATAATTTTCCTCTGTAATCCAGTCATAATACGCCTCATCTATCACGCATATTACATGTGGAGGCAGTTTTTCCACAAATTCATCAAGTTTCCTGTTATCAACCAGCGTTCCTGTCGGATTATTAGGGTTACATATAAAAACCAGCTTTGTTTTGTCCGTAATTGCATTATATAATGCATCAAGGTCCGTACTGACACCATCTGATGAATGTGCTTCGGCAAGCTTTGCACCGAATCGGAATGGGAGCTTATAATAAAGCATATAAGTTGGCGAACATACAAGCAGTTCATCATCATGATTGAGAAATGTTTCACATATTGTCTGTATTGCCGCATCCGCACCGCAGTACATTGTCACACATTCCGGTTCCTT
>CAMBEF010000177.1 GCA_945865495.1 uncultured Bacteroides sp.
GCGGATATGGCGGAATTGGCAGACGCGATAGATTTAGGTTCTATTGTCAACAGACGTGCAGGTTCAAGTCCTGTTATCCGCACTACAGCGGTTGACCGGGTGGGCAGTGCTAAGTTGCACGCCCACCCTTTTGTATTAATATATGTGGAGGAATGCGGTATGCCGAATTTATTTAAAGCAGCGGAAAAGCTAAGTGATGATGAACTTCGTACAGAGATTGCAGTCCTTCGCAGCGTGTCTTTATCAAGTGCGGCAGCGGAGACGGGAACAAGAGTTATAGGGACTCTTGCAAAGTGGGCTAATATGCTTGTAAGTCCGGCTAATAACGATGGGGAAGGCAGATTTGATTACAAAGTAGTGACGGTTGTTGACAGGATAAAGCAGCAGTCGGAGCAGATGGCATCAATGAGCAGGGCTGAACTTAATGAAAGGCTTATGCATGAGGTATATAACAAATGCAGGGAGCTTGATTCCTCTGTAATACCGGAAGCAATGGACGTGGACACACTGTCTGTATGGATAACGCGTGAGGCGGGAAAAGTATTTGCAGAAAGAGATGATATATCGCCTGCCAATATGTGTGTGTCAATCAAGGATAAGTACCATGAACAGATGCTTGTAAGGCTTCATAAGGAGCTCGCGGCGCAGACACCGCAGCAGATTAAGGAAGCTGACAAAAAGATACAGATGGCACTGAACAAGGTGCCGATAGAGATGATGCGTGAGCTTGCGAGAACCGTAAGACCGATAGAGTTTTCGGGTGCGGGACTGGGCAAGACGATAAGGCATGAGAATGGAACCCAGAAGCTTGCCATGGTAGTCACGGCAATGGGATTTGAGCCGTTTGATGAGATGAGTCTCAGAGTCGGTGCAGCCTATGATATGATGAGAGGCTTTAACAGAATGCCGAGGATATTGCTTGCTGAACTTGTGTGGGTTATCGTTAAGGGATATGGAGGCAAGTTTACATTTGCAACAGATCTTCTGCCAAGCTTTGAAGGAGGCAGAGGCTATTCGTCTGATGAAGAGAAGCAGTACTGGACGAGCCTTAACAGGCGTAAGGATTACATGAGCAGAATCAGGCAGCAAAAAGATGAGGAAGAGCAGCTGAAGCAGAAGTTTGAGAAAGCAACGGCTGTCTATAATGAACTCCTTGAAAGTAAGAAGCAGGCTGACATAGTCTGGGATGGACTTGAAGCTGTTAAGAATGAATATACAAAAGCCGATTCCACGAAGAATAAGGATGAGGTAAAGAAATATTTTGCCGATGTTACAAAAGCAAGCAGAGACCGTGACTGGGCGCAGGAAAAGCTGTCAAAGGCAGAGGCACAGATGGACGGATTAGGTAACCAGCTTATACAGAAGCGAGAGCTGCTAAAGCAAATGAATGCGGAGTTTACTGAGGTGCGTTCGGCAACTGACGGAATGATAGCAAAGCACAGCAGAGAGATTGAACTTCAGTGGAAAGCATATTTCTTCAGATTTACATTTGATGATGTAATATTCAGTACAATTATAACTACATTTACAAGGTCGGAGCTGCTTAAGCTTGAGGAGTACCTGAAGGAGATGCATGACAGCAGAAGACCTGATGCATACGGCTTGTGGACAGAAGAAGAGGAGCAGGACGGAAAGGTTACGAAGTATAATGGAATTAAGTGCCTTGTAAGTCCGGGAAAGGATGCAACCGTAATATATTCAGGAACGTATATAAGGAAGATAACGGCATGACATGGGAAGAAGCAGTTGAACATATAAACAGTGTATCAAGGTATGGTAACAGACCGGGGGTTGAGTGTACAAAAGCGCTGCTTGCCAGACTCGGCAATCCGGAGAGAGACCTTAAGATAATACATATTGCAGGAACTAACGGCAAAGGTTCTGTCTGTATGTATATCGCAGGAATGTTGAGAAGTCTGGGGCTTAACACCGGTGTATTTACGTCACCGCATCTTATCAGAGAGAATGAGAGAATAAGGTTTAATGATGAGCTTATAAGTGATGAGGATTTTACGGATTGCTTTGAAAAAGTGCATCGGGCAGAACTTGAGCTTCTGAAGGATGGATTCGGACAGATATCATATTTTGATTTCTTTGTGGGAATTGCAATGCTGTATTATGCAATGAAGAAGCCGGATGTTGTGATATTGGAGACAGGACTTGGAGGAAGGCTTGATTCTACTAATGCAGTCGAGAGTCCTGTGATGACAGTAATCACATCAATAAGCCTTGACCATGTTGCAATACTTGGAGATACAGTGGAGAAGATTGCAGCGGAGAAAGCAGGAATAATAAAGCATGGAGCACCTGTGGTATATGTTGCGGGGCAGAAGTATTCTCATGTGATAGAAGAAAAAGCCGAAGCAATGGGGATTAAGGCAGCAGGCGTCGAAAAATCGCAATGTGAAATACATGAAATAGGTTCCAAACATATTGATTTTTCACTGGATAGCATTTATTATAAAGATAATGTTTTCAGACTTGCAACGCCGGCGGTATATCAGGTGATGAATGCAGCACTTGCAATGACAGCGGTACAGATGCTGGTTGAGAGCAGATGCTTTGACAGGATTGCATATGACAGTATGAATCGCCGGAATTGTATTGACAGAATAAGAAGAGGTCTTGAAAGCGTTACATGGGAAGGCAGGATGGAGCAGGTACGTGAAGGCTTCTATATTGATGGGGCGCATAATCCGGATGGAATAGCAGCCATGCTCGACACGGCAGCAGCCATGAAGAAGAATATGCAAGGAAATTATGTATTAATGTTTTCTGCCGTCAATGACAAGGATTATTCGTCAATGATTAAGGAGATTTGTGACAGTAATATATTTGATGAATATGTCATAACTCAGATAGAAGGCGCAAGATGCCTTGATGTATCGGAGATAGCGGATACATTCAGAAGGTATACGGACGGACGTGTGAATGAGGAGCCGGATGTGGGACAGGCAGTTAAGAAGTCTGTGAAGTGCTTTGACGGCAATGCAACAGTAATCTGTGCCGGTTCGTTATATCTTGCGGGTGAAGTAAGAAAGGTGATGTTGGATAATGATAGATTTTGATGAAGAGATTAAGAAGTTTCAGCCTATCCTTGAAGTAGAGGATGCCGAAGATGCAATATACAACAAGGATATACCTGACATAACTGATGTCCTTGGTAAGATAATGGCTGAAACATCAGGCAGCAACAGCAATAAGAAGAATAAGTAATAATTACTGACAGGAATTAGTTACTAAGTTGTATTGGAACGGAGACAGGAATGAAATGTTATAATTGCGGTGCACAGCTTACAGGCGATTCAATCTGCCCTAACTGTGGCGCTGACGTATCAGTATATAATGATGTAGTAAAAGCATCTAATGCATATTATAACCGCGGACTTGAGAAGGCGAATGTACGGGATCTGTCGGGTGCTATAGAAGATCTTAAGATGAGCCTTACATTCAACAAGGGCAATATCAGGGCACGTAATCTTCTCGCACTTGTGTACTGTGAGATGGGTGATGTCGTTGAGGCTCTCAGTGAATGGGTAATGAGCAAGAATATTAAGCCGGAGAAGAATCTTGCCGGCAGCTACATAACAAGGATACAGTCCAACCAGACAAGATTTGAAGCGGTTACACAGAACATAAGAAAGTATAATGTAGCGCTTGCTGCAGCTAAGGAAGGCAATTCGGACATTGCGATAATCCAGCTTAAAAAAGTTACAACACAGAATCCGAAGTTTGTTAAGGCGCAGCTTCTTCTTGCACTGCTTTACATGAAAGAGAAGGAATATGTGAGAGCCAAAAAGTGCCTTAATCAGGTATTGAGGACTGATGTGAGCAATACGCAGGCAAGAAGATACCTTAATGAGATAAAGAGACTTGAGAGCGACAGAACGGCGGAAGCGCAGGACAGTTTCCTGCCTAAGCTTAAGACCAAGAAGACTGAGACACAGCCGCTTAACGGTAATGATGTAATAATGCCGCATTCATCGTATAAGGAGCCAAGCAACGGTGCGATTACGATTATCAATATTCTTGTGGGAGCACTCATAGGTGCGGCACTGATATGGTTCCTTATTACACCGGCACGATACAAGGGGCTTACAAGTGATTACAACCAGAGTATCCTTGAGTACAGTGAAAAGCTTTCTAACGGTAATGCGGAGCTTAATTCGCTGACAAGGCAGCTGCAGGATGTTACAGCAGAGAGGGATACGCTTAATCAGAAGCTTGAGAGCATATCAGGTGTTGACGGCAATAATAAGCTGCTTACGGCAGTTATTGATGCAGCCAATGCGTATATTGCTAATGAGCCGACTAAGGCAGCAAAGTATCTTGTTGATGTTGATGTAAGTTCGCTTCCGTCAGACAATGCCAAGAGCCTTTACAATACAATTGCCGCTGCAACTACTGCAAGCGCAGCTAACGAGCTGTATAATACAGGATATTCCAACTATTCGCGCGGCAGATATGATCAGGCCGTTGAAGATCTTACGGTGGCATATAAGCTTGACAGTACCAAGGCAGATGCTGCATACTACAGCGCAAAGTGCTATGTTGCACTTGATCAGACGGAGAATGCAAAGAAGTACTATCAGTACATAGTTACTAATTTCCCAACGAGCAGATATATATCTGAAGCGACAACATATGTGTCAACACACTGACATATAGCCTGATAAATTCAATATAACTACTAATGAACCCTTGTGCATCAGGAATGCACAGGGGTTTTTATGTGTATTAATGTGCGTAAAGTAACGCAGGATTGGAGCAGTGAATGAATTATTACTATATGGCATATAAGGATCATGCTGCATTTTTTCACGGATGATTCCTGCCAAGCCCTCACGAC
>CAMBEF010000178.1 GCA_945865495.1 uncultured Bacteroides sp.
TATCAATGCACTCCTGTATCCTACAGAGGGTACGCTGTATGTTGACGGAATCAACACCTCTGACGAGGAGCGTCTTTTAGATATAAGACAGAGTGCCGGAATGGTCTTTCAGAATCCGGACAATCAGATAGTATGTACACTTGTTGATGAGGAGGTCGCATTTGGGCCTGAGAATATAGGTGTACCATCGGAAGAAATATGGGAACGTGTGGAGAAGAGTCTTAAAGCGGTCGGAATGTATGAATACCGTAACGCTTCGCCTAACAAGCTGTCAGGCGGACAGAAGCAGCGAATAGCCATTGCAGGAATCGTTGCAATGAAACCGAAGTGTATCGTACTTGACGAGCCTACGGCAATGCTTGACCCACACGGGCGTAAGGATGTAATAAATGTCCTTCATGAACTTAACAGACGTGAAGGAGTGACGATAATTCTTATAACTCATTACATGGACGAGGTAATAGATGCAGACAAGGTCTTTGTAATGGATGACGGCAAGCTTGTGATGCAGGGAAAGCCAAGGGAGATATTCTCACAGGTAGACAGGCTTAAGGAGCTGAGGCTTGATGTGCCGCAGGTTACAGAGCTTGCATATGAGCTTAAGAAGTCAGGACTTGACATGCCTGACGGGATACTTACACACGAAGAGTTCAGGGATGCTCTTAAGAAGTGCATGGCTGATGCCGGAGCACCAAAGAACGGAGGTGCAAGGTAATGGCGCTGATATTTGATAAGGTTAATTATACATATGAGATAGGTTCGGGCTTTGAAAAGCATGCGCTTAAGGATGTAAGCTGCGCAATTGACAAAGGCGAATTCATAGGACTTATAGGACATACAGGTTCAGGCAAATCAACGCTCATACAGCACATGAACGGCATTATAAAGGCAACGAGCGGCAACATTTTCTTTGACGGCGAAGACATTTACGATAAAGATTATGACATGCGTAAGCTCCGTAACAAGGTCGGGCTTGTGTTCCAGTATCCTGAGCATCAGTTGTTTGAAACCGATATATTCAAGGATGTGTGCTTCGGCCCGCGTAATCAGGGACTTTCGGAAAAGGATGTACAGCTCAGGGCATTTGAGGCACTGCGTCTTGTGGGACTTGAGGAGAATCTTTATTACCAGTCGCCGTTTGACCTGTCGGGAGGTCAGAAGAGGCGTGCGGCGATAGCGGGTGTGCTTGCTATGAGACCTGATTATCTGATTCTTGATGAGCCTACAGCAGGACTTGACCCTAGGGGCCGCGATGAGATACTCGGACATATAAGAAAGCTTCATGATGAGACGGGAATCGCAGTAATTCTTGTGTCCCACAGCATGGAGGATGTTGCACGTTATGTTGACAGAATCATGGTCATGAATCAGGGACAGCTTATATTTGACGATAAGCCGCGTAATGTATTTGCACATTACAAAGAGCTTGAGCAGGTAGGACTTGCTGCACCGGATGTAACATATATAATGAAAGAACTGCGTGACGCAGGCCTTGACGTAGATACCGACGCGATTACGATAGAGGAAGCTAAGGAGAGTATTCTCAGGCTTTATAAAGGGATTAAGACATGTTAAAAGATATTACTATTGGACAATATTACCAGACACAGTCGCCGATACATAAGCTCGATCCAAGAGTTAAGCTTGTGGGAACGATGGTATTTCTTATATCATTGTTTCTCGGACGCAATATCATTATGTACGTTATCGCCACACTGTTTCTTGCAGCCATGATTAAGATATCCAACGTACCATTCAAATTCATGGTAAGAGGACTTAAGAGCATTGTGTTTATTGCTGTATTCAGTGCGGTGTTTAACCTGTTCCTTACGGACGGAGAACCGATAGTGCAGTTCTGGATATTCCGCCTTACATGGGAGGGCGTGGAGATGGCGTCATTTATGGTTATAAGGCTTATTTATCTTATAATAGGTTCATCACTTATGACGCTTACAACAACACCTAATGACCTTACAGACGGGCTTGAAAAGGGACTTGGATTCCTCAATAAGATAAGGGTTCCCGTGCATGAGATAGCAATGATGATGTCGATTGCGTTGAGATTTATACCGATTCTTATAGAAGAGACAGATAAGATAATGAAGGCGCAGATGGCAAGGGGCGCTGATTTTGAGCATGGCAGCCTTATGCAGCGTGCCAAGGCGATGATACCGATTCTTGTGCCGCTGTTCGTGTCGGCATTCAGACGTGCCAACGAGCTTGCGACAGCTATGGAAGCGCGCTGTTATCACGGCGGTGAGGGAAGAACCAAGATGCGCCCGCTTAAGTACAAGGCATGTGACCACAAGGCATATCTGGTGCTTGCACTGTACCTTGCGCTTATGATTGCAATACGTGTGCTGAGAGGCGGAGCACTGATATGAGACGTATAAAGCTTATAGTTGCATATGATGGAACCAAATACAGCGGATGGCAGGTGCAGAATAATGCTGATACGATTGAAGGAAGGCTTAATACTGCACTCAGCAGTATATGCGGCGAGGATATCCGGGTTATCGGAGCAAGCCGTACCGATGCAGGTGTTCATGCACTGGGGAATATTGCTGTATTTGATACGGAATCGAGAATACCTGCGGAAAAATTTGCCTATGCGCTTAATGCAAGGCTGCCGGAAGATATAGTGGTGCAGAAGTCATGCGAGGCGGCACCCGACTATCATCCGAGACATTGCAGTACAATCAAGACCTACGAATATCATATACTCAACAGAACCTTCAGACTTCCGCAGATGAGAAATAATACATTTTTCTGCCATTACGCACTTGATGTGGAGGCTATGAATGAGGCTGCGCAGTACCTTGTGGGCGAGCATGATTTCAAGAGCTTCTGCTCTGTTAATACACAGGCTGAGACAACGGTGCGCACAATATATTCTATTGAAGTAACCGGACGAAGTCTTAGCACGGCTGTGCCGGACAGTGAGGATGAAGACGGTGGGGAAAAATTTGATATCGACAGAGGACGTGAGATTGTAATCCGTGTCAGCGGCAATGGATTTCTTTATAATATGGTGCGTATAATAGCCGGAACACTCATGGATGTAGGATGCAAGAGACGTACACCGCTAAGCGTCAAAGAGGCACTTGACGGGTGCAACAGAGAGCTTGCAGGCCCAACAGCGCCGCCACAGGGGCTGACGCTGATTGAGATTAAGCATGTAGGAATGAATTAGAAAATAACTACGAGGAGCATTTTGAACTGCTCTTTGCCGAATACGGCATGTGGATGGCCTGCCGGCATAACGATTGACTCACCTTCGTGAAGCTCATACTTAACGCCGTCAATAGTAATCTGGCCTACACCGTCAAGGCATGTTACAAATGCATCTCCGCCTGAAGCGTGTGTGCTGATCTCTTCGCCCTTGTCGAATGAGAAGAGTGTAACGCTTACGGCATCGTTCTGTGCGAGAGTCTTGCTGACAACCTGTCCCGGCTGGTAAGCTAATTCATTTTTTAAAGTAAGTACCTCAGATTTTTTGATATTTTTAATTAAATCTGCCATAGAATCCTCCAAAATTAATTATAAAATGTTTGCTGTGATTTGATTAGTATATTTAATTGAAAATAAAAAGTCGGTTGCTATAACAACGTAAATGTGGTATGAAACTATTAAAAAAATATTGACATGGCAGGCAGTATATTATATAATCTTATAGTGCGCTTGGTATGGGCGTATGAATTTATAGCAGACATATTTTCATATTTTTATTATATTAGTTGTATTCAATTAATTATATTCAATTAATTATATTATTCAGTTAGATAGGTGCTTAGCCATTAGCCCCGGATAAGCATTTAATCATAAAAACAACAGTTACTTTTTAAAATTATCAGGAGGAAAACCGATGAAGAGTTTTGTGGCTAGTCCATCAACAATTGAAAGAAAATGGTATGTGGTTGACGCTTCTCAGTATACATTAGGTCGTCTGTCATCTCAGGTGGCAGCAGTTCTTAGAGGAAAGCACAAGCCAACTTATACACCTAATATTGATACAGGCGATTATGTAATCGTTATTAATGCAGATAAGATTAAGGTTACAGGTAAGAAGATGGATCAGAAGATCTATTACAGCCATTCAGATTATGTAGGCGGAATGAAAGAGACTACACTTAAGGAAATGATGGCAAAGAAGCCTGAGAGAGTTATCGAACTTGCAGTTAAGGGTATGCTTCCAAAGGGACCTTTAGGTAGAGAAATGTTCAAGAAGCTTCACGTATACGCAGGCCCAGAGCATGAGCAGGCTGCACAGAAGCCAGAAGTACTGACATTTTAATTAAGGAACGAATAAGGAGGATATAACATTGGCTAGAACAAGCAAAGCTAAGGCAAAGTTCTACGGAACAGGTAGAAGAAAAAGCAGTATTGCTAGAGTATATTTAGTACCTGGTACAGGTAATATCACAATCAATAAGAGAGATATCGACGATTACTTTGGTCTTGAGACACTTAAGGTTGTTGTACGTCAGCCATTAGTTCTCACAGAGACAACAGACAAGTATGACGTAATCGTTAATGTTCATGGCGGTGGATACACAGGTCAGGCAGGCGCAGTTCGTCACGGTATTTCAAGAGCTCTTCTTGAGGTAGATTCAGAGCAGTATCGTCCACTTCTTAAGAAGGCCGGATACCTCACAAGAGATCCAAGAATGAAGGAAAGAAAGAAGTACGGCCTCAAGGCTGCACGTCGTGCTCCACAGTTCTCAAAGAGATAATATTTTACAATTCAAAGCTTCTTATGGCGTTTCAGAACAGTATGTTACACCTCGGAAGTTCGGTTCCGAGGTGTTTTTTTTTTATAAAATGTGATAGAATATATTATAATAG
>CAMBEF010000179.1 GCA_945865495.1 uncultured Bacteroides sp.
ATTTTTCTTAAATACATAAGTCCCAATAGCGAAGGACACAACCCCCCACGCAGCAATCTGTGTAAAGTCAGTGGCATCCGGAAGCTTTGCATTGAGAACACAGTCCCTGGCAAAATTAATATACGAGAACATTGGGTTATAACCAATAATAAGCTGCATAGATACCGGAACAGAATCAATAGGATAAAATATTGCACTCATGTACATCCACAATGTGAGAACTACGGAGTACAGATGATTAATATCTGCAAAAAAAACATAACATGTAGAAAGAATATATGCCATCCCGATTGAAAAAAGCGTAAGAAAAATCACATCTATCGGTAAAAGCAGCATATACGGATTAAATTTTATTTTGAATACAAATAACATAATTATGTATGCGATGAATGTATATCCGAAATTGGCAACGACAGTAAACACACGCGCGAGTACGAATGTTTCCTTGGACAGCTTAACCTTGAGAAGCAGCTGCCTGTTATCAACAAGCGTAGTAATGGACGTTGAAGTTGCAGTGCTGAAAAGCTGCCATATTATTAATCCCGTGAGATAATATATCGGGAAGTTCTGAATTGATTTCTTGAACATTGTAGAAAAAATCATTGACAGGACAGCCATGGAAAGCATGGGATTGAGCACGCTCCATAATATACCGAGATATGATCTTGCGTATTTGCGTTTAAGTTCTCTTGATACGAGCTGCCTTAATACAAAGAAATATTGTTTGAGACTTTCGCTTTTTTTCATTACTTTATTACCCACTTTATATATTTTTTTAAATAAACAAGAAATTTGTACATATGAGCATGAAGCATATCTGTCCGTCTATTATGCCCAAGGACAATACTGCCTTCTATCCATGCACTCTCATGAATAGTGTCATGCTTTAATCCAAGCATATTAAGAATTTTGTTGAATATTCTCTGGTTTCTGATATCTTCATCTGTAAGAGGTCTTGCCACACGCTGGCTGCGATAGTCAATAACATCATCTGAAAATATAAGATTTCCCCAGTAAGCCGCTTCAGTAATGTCGGGTGATGCCATCAGGCATTCCAAAAGCCTGCCTGATAAGCTGGGACATGTGTAGCTTAAAAACTCCTTTTTGGATATTACAACGTCAAGAAACATTTGTAAAGCTTGTTGGTTATATTTTATTAAATCATGATTAACATTGAACCTGTCTGCCAGTACGGGACGGTAAGTATTATCAGTGCACTCATAGGAAACTGTCATTCCTTCGGGCGCAGAAAGGACTGCTTCATACAGGCAGTTGCAGAATCTCATTTTCCGTAAAATATGATTACCGGGTCCAAAATAAAAAGCATGGTAGTTACTGGCCGATGCCTTATCAGGAAGGTCATACAGTCCAAAATAATAACCTTCAAAATTAATTGAAGGATTAACAGAATGGATAAGATTCTTCAATGACTGCTGAATACTTCCAATCCATCCACTGTCTGCAATCGCAAAACTGAGACCGTCAAAAAGACCTTCCTGTCTAAGATAGCTTATTGTGTCTGAATATGCATGTTCAGAATGCGAGTATACCATTTTGAGAAAATGCTTATTACTGCGAAGAACCGGCTTGAGTTCCATTATTGTACTGTAAGAAAGTATATCATGCATGGAATCTTTATAGCCACACTCTTTTGCTATTGACAGACATTCAGCATCCGTAAGCCCTGCGCGTTTCATTACCTTTTCAAATGTAACATCTATTCCTCCGAGACATATTCTATCAACGCACTGCTCCTTCATGAGATGGAATTCCGGAATTCTGAGAGAATAACGGGATAATGAAAGATATCTGCATTCAATGTCATATTCCATGGCTTGGCAGAGCTGTGTTGCAGCAATGTATGGATAATATCCGTCACGTGCGAGAAAGTATATTCTTTTATGACCATTATTCATTGCTGAGTTAAGTATCCATCTGGCAAATTCAAGAACAGACGGTGCAAATGCATATAAAAAATACCGCTGCTCATCTGTTATAGAACTTTTAGTGTCCAGCTCTGAAAAAATAGAGGAATAAATCCTGTCTTTTTTGAAAATGTTTTCGTATTTATTATTAATCATTATTATGATATCTCATTTCTTTTGATATGATGTAATAAGAAATCCGGGATAAAAAAGCCTGCAAGCGGACGCAGGACATATATCCATCCAAAAGGGAACAAAATCCCGAGCTTTCTGAAATAACATAACCGCAGCCGCATCTCATCAATACGGAACCTCAGTTTCCTGCGATGGACAGTATTAATATCTTCGCGGTACATAAAAAGAGGTGTCTGCAGATTGAAGCCTTTATAGCCATCCATAGTCATACGCATGAAAAGCTCATAATCCTCACAGCGAAGAGTTCCCGCAGATGAATGATAACCACACACTTTTCTCAAAACATCTGCACGGAACATAACAGAGGGATGTATATATGGTGAATATCTGAGATAATCAGCCGCTTCAGGAATCTCAGCCATTATGCGTCTGCCCCATGTTCCGTTATTATCAAAAAGCAATGCAGATGTTCCGCACCATGAATACTGCGGATTATTCTCAAGGAAGTTAATCTGCTTTTCAAAGCGGTCTGGAAGTGATATATCATCATCATCCATTCGTGCAATATAGTCACCATCTGCGTTGTCAATACAGACATTAAGAGCATATGCCAGACCATGATTCTCAGCCGATGATAATATGCGTATTCTCTTGTCAAGTCCGGAAAGCCTGAGTAGTTCTTCGGATACTTTCTGATTGGAACCATCGTTATATATCAGAAATTCAAAATTACTATACGTCTGGCTTAGTATTGAATTGACGGCATCAAAAAGTATCCGGAAATTATTCTGGTTATAGACACCCATTATAACAGAAATTTTTTTATTTGTACCGGTTGTGCTTCGTTCGTTTGTCGATATCATTATATATTTCTTTCATAATTGTTCTTGAAATGCTTATGTCAAACATTGTGGCCGTCTTACGGCAATTATGTGCCATATTCTTCAATATGAGTCTGTCAGTACAACAGCCGTCTATGATATTGGCAAGCTGGCTGACATTATTCCATGCATCAATAAAAAATCCGTTGGTACCATCAATAATATACTCACGCGTACCGCTCAGGTTGGTGGCTATTACAGGTATACCACATGATAACGACTCAAGTGCAGCCATCCCGAGACCTTCATGTTTTGAAACAAAAGCACTGCAGTCCGCTGCGGGGAAATAATTATACATATCACTTCTGTATCCGCGCAGACGTACCTTTCCGGTAAGACCATACGATGCAATGGCCTGCTCAAGTTCAGGGCGCTTAGGTCCTTCACCGAATATATCATAGTATATATTCGGATTATCAAGCGCAGCAATTGCTTTTATGACAGTAATATGATTCTTATTGTCATTAAGCATGCCGGCAGAGATTATATAGAATGCGCCATCAGGTATTCCGGATGATGCACGTACAGACTTTCCTGACGCTTCAGCGGGAATATAACGCTCTGTATCAATTCCTATTCCCGGAATTTTTCTTACGATAGTCCTTCCGGAGGCAAGCTTTAATGCATTATTGTAATCATCATTATTGATAGTTATAATGCAGTCAGTTCTTTGGGCCAGTTTTTTTTCGATATATTTGATTGTATTTACAGCCAGTGAAGCTTTGCCATAGAAATGAAAACCATGTGATGTATATATGATACCGGCATTAGTCCTTCCTGCAGCCATTCTTGCTATTGCCGACGGGACCTGCGTATGACAGTGTATTATATCAGCATTCTCATTGCGGATTATCCTCTTAAGACAGAAGAAAGACCTGATATGGCTCGCTATGTCTGACGGCTTGTTGGACATAGGTATATTATAAATGGTTACATTGCGGCTGTTAAGTTTATCAATATCAAATTCGTACAGAGGATTATCAAAATTAGCAGCACATATGACATGATATCCCATGTCGATAAGAATATCTATGTCACTTAATTCAAAATGTGTTATGAATCCTCCGGCACCGGCAACAATTAACGCTTTTTTCATGTTTAATCCTTAAGTGTTCAATATAGTTCTGTATTCAGCCGGAACCGCATTAATATCATATTCCATATTATTACGGTGCCATGTGACATTGCTGCGTATGATTTTTGAAGGATCTCCGGCTACGAGACTATTGGACGGAACTTCATTTTCAACAACAGTCTGAGCGGCCACGATGCAGCCTTTGTTAATATTGCAGCCCTGCTGCAGCGATGCACCCCATCCTATCCATACATAGTCGTTAACAAGTATGGAATTATCACATGAAGTAATTCCGGCAATAACCGGATTACATGCAACAAGGATATCCGTAGAGAACATGCAGTTACGTCCGATTGATATTTTACTGCCGGCACCCGCATATATCCTGCACTTGTTAACAAATGTAGTATTGTCGCCTATGGATATAGCGGAATTATCATCAGCTGAAATCTCAAGATTCGGATTCATATTGGTCAGGACATTATTCCCTATAGAAATATTAGTGTTGTTGCTGACGTTAATACGATATGAAATGTTTTTATTACTGCCATTAATTATAACAGAATTATTGCTGCCATTAATGTTGATATCAATCGGTATTCCCGTCTCAATATGGTTATTGAAATCATCTGAATAGATTCCAACGAACGCTTTTAAAATTATCGGTTTTAAACCAGGCATTGTATCTACTCTCCCGTCCTCTTTATAAATTCAGCTTCCAATGAATCAGGATTATCATAAATATTGTGGCTGAACGGATCGCGGCGCCATGTAACATCCTTTTTAATTACAGCCGCAGGCTTGCCGGCAGCTATAACATTA
>CAMBEF010000180.1 GCA_945865495.1 uncultured Bacteroides sp.
ACAGGCCGCCCGCCGGAAGATGCCACATTTTTTTGTCTATCTCATCAGGAAACAGCGTATGTATCTTATCAGGCTTTTCAAAATCAGATGCCATCTTTGCCAGCAGTCTGTTAGATGATATTCCTATATTGACAGTAAAGCCAAGCTCATCCCTGATTCTGTCCTTAAGCCTTGCTGCTGCCTCAAGAGGGGAACCCATCAGCGTCTGCATTCCGGTCATGTCAAGAAATGCCTCGTCAATACTGTACTGCTCTACGTCAGGCGTGAACTCCCGCATTATTGCAATCATCGCCCTGCTGTTCTTTACATACCAGTCAAACTGCGGTCTTACGATAACCAGACCCGGACACTTTTTTCTTGCCATATACAAAGGCTCGCCGGTGCGCACCCCTGCCTGTGCGGCAAGAATGCTCTTGGCGAGCACTATTCCATGTCTTGATTTCTCATCCCCGCCGACACAAGAAGCTATAAGCCGCAGATCATCATGGCCCTCCTTAAGCATCTTAAGGGCTGACCATGATAAAAATGCGCTGTTTACATCAACGTGAAAGAAAACTCTTTCCATATATCTGACTCCAAATTGCTATACATTCATGAAATGCAATGCTATGCAGCTATGCTTACTTAAGCTGTCCAAGTCTTTCCTTAACCTGCTCAAGCATCTGCGTATATTTTACAAGCTTCTCCTTCTCCTCATCAATCTTTGCCTGAGGTGCCTTACTTGTAAACTTCTCATTATTGAGCATGCCATTGCAGCGTGCAATCTCTCCGTTAAGGCGTTTTTCTTCCTTCTCAAGACGCTCAATCTCAGCCTTGACATCTACAAGATCTGCAAACGGCATATAGATTACAGCCTCAGGAATAACTGTTGATACCGCATCATCTGCAATTCCTGTCTTATCACTCTGTACACATACCTCACTTGCATATCCGAGTGTTGCAAAGAATATCTTACCATTCTCAAATATCTGTCTTACGCCGGCATTCTCAGATACAACATATACCTTAGCCTTTCTTGAAGGTGCCACATTCATATCTGTTCTTAACGCACGGATATTGCGGACTGCATTCTTGATTGTCTCGATTGCATTCTCATCCTCTGCGAACTCAAGCTCCTTCTTGTATACAGGCCAGTCAGAAATCATGATTGATTCCTCATCATCCTGAAGATTGCAGAATATCTCCTCTGTAACAAACGGCATATATGGGTGAAGCATCTTAAGGGCATCAACAAGGACAGTCTTAAGAGTCCATACCGCTGCATCCTTAGTTGTATCCTCATCATTGTAAAGTCTCGGCTTAACCATCTCAATATACCAGTCGCAGAACTCATCCCAGATAAAGTCCTGAAGCTTTGAAACAGCTATTCCAAGCTCATACTTCTCCATATTCTCCGTAACCTCGGCAACAACCTTGTTCATTCTTGAAAGAATCCACTTATCTGCTGCCGTAAGGTTGTCCGGAAGGTCGTAAGCCTTGCTGCTTCCGCCATTACCGTTAACCTTTATATTGCCCGGCTTAATCTTACCGTCAGGATCATTCATCATGATAAATCTTGTAGCATTCCATACCTTATTGGCAAAGTTACGGCTTGCTTCGACTCTCTCCCAGTAGAAACGCATGTCGTTACCGGGTGCATTACCTGTAATAAGAGTAAGACGGAGTGCATCTGCACCATACTTGTCAATTACCTCAAGAGGGTCTATACCGTTGCCGAGAGACTTACTCATCTTACGTCCCTGTGAATCCCTTACAAGGCCATGGAACAATACCTTGCCAAACGGCTTCTCGCCCATATGCTCATAGCCTGAGAAAATCATTCTGATTACCCAGAAGAATATGATGTCATATCCTGTTACAAGCACATCTGTAGGGTAGAAATATGAAAGTTCCTCTGTCTTCTCAGGCCATCCAAGTGTTGAGAAAGGCCAGAGTGCTGAGCTGAACCATGTATCAAGTGTGTCAGGATCCTGTGTCATGTGTCCGCCGCACTTAGGACATACTGTTGTCTCTGTATCAGATACAACCATCTCGCCGCAGTCATCACAATAATATGCAGGTATTCTGTGTCCCCACCAGAGCTGTCTTGATATACACCAGTCACGGATATTATCTGTCCAGTTAAAATATGTCTTTTCCATTCTCTCAGGCATAAGCTTGATATCGCCGTTCTTAACCGCATCTGCAGCCGGCTTAATAAGCTCATCCATCTTAACAAACCACTGCTGCTTAATCATAGGCTCTACAGTAGTCTTACAACGGTCATGTGTACCTACGTTGTGTACATGGTCCTCAACCTTAACAAGAAGTCCTGCTGCCTTAAGGTCTTCAACCATTGCCTTACGTGCCTCGTAACGGTCCATTCCCGCATATTTGCCACCATTTTCATTAATTGTGGCATCATCATTGAGCATATTAATCTCAGGAAGATTGTGTCTCTTACCAACCTGGAAATCGTTAGGGTCATGTGCAGGAGTAATCTTAACAACACCTGTACCAAATTCCATATCTACATAATCATCAGCAATAATAGGAATCTGACGGTTCATAAGCGGAAGCTCAACCATCTTGCCAACAAGATCCTTATATCTGTCGTCCTTAGGATTAACTGCAAGTGCAGAGTCGCCGATAAGTGTCTCAGGACGTGTAGTTGCAATGATGATTGCATCATCCGTTCCTACAATCGGATACTTGATATGCCAGAAATGTCCTGCCTGCTCCTCGTACTCAACCTCTGCATCTGATATTGATGTCTTACATACAGGACACCAGTTAATAATTCTTGAGCCCTTATAGATAAGCCCCTTCTTATAAAGGTTAATAAATACCGTCTGTACAGCCTTAGAACATCCCTCGTCCATTGTAAAGCGCTCTCTGTCCCAGTCACATGATGAACCCATCTTCTTAAGCTGGCTTGTTATTGTTCCGCCGTACTGCTTCTTCCACTCCCATGTACGCTTAAGGAAGCCCTCTCGTCCGAGTTCATTCTTATCAATACCCTCTTCCTTAAGTGCATTAATAACCTTAACCTCTGTAGAGATACTTGCGTGGTCAGTTCCCGGAATCCAGAGTGCTTCATAGCCCTGCATTCTCTTGAATCTGATAAGGATATCCTGCATTGTGTTGTCAAGTGCATGTCCCATATGCAGCTTACCTGTTATATTCGGAGGCGGCATAACTATTGTAAATGGTTTCTTGCTTCTGTCTACTTCCGCATGGAAGTACTTCTTGTCGAGCCACTTCTGATAGAGACGATCCTCTATTGCTGAAGGGTCATAATTCTTTTCGAGATTCCTGCTCATCTTTCTTCTCCATTCTTTTCAATCTGTCTTTATCTTATAAGATTAGTGTGAACATCAGATTAATATCTGATTATCACGTGTGCAAAAATGCACCAACTAAACAGAAAGCCCCTGCACTACAGAGACTCTGCAATGCAAGGGCGTATTAACGCGGTACCACCTTACTTCACCTTCCGGCCTTATCGACTGTAATAACGTCAGTCACCCCGTCACATCCTACTTAAGCCACAATCCGTCAGATTATGATTGTTCAGATGTGCTGCTAAGAAGCTACCTTCCCTGACCATTCACGAAACAGCCTTGCAGCCTGTGAGCTGTTCTCTCTTGCGATAGCTGTCAGGTACTCCTCTTCCTCACCGCATTTATTGTATAATAATATGAAACAATAAAAAAATCAACCCCTAATCAAGAATAAGCTGGTCTGCCGTAACAAAAACATATCCGCGCTCCTTAAGCCTGTCAACAATCTCCAGAGCAGCCGTCACTGATGAGTCAAAGATATCATGCATAAGTATTATGTCACCATTCTTTGCATTTTTCACAACATGACTGACAACGGCACCGCAGTCAGATGTATTCCAATCCTCGGGGTCAACCGTCCACAGGATACTCTGCATGTCAATCTTCTCCGACATACACTGGCTTATCATCCCGTAAGGCGGGCGGATATAATATGGTCTTACACCTGTCACAGCCTCAATCGCTGCGTTAGTATCATTAACCTCATCCAGCGCCTGTGCTTCCGGCACCGCTGTAAGCTGTACGTGGCTGAATGTATGGTTTCCGATAAGATGTCCCTCCTCATACATTCTTTTTACTACCGCCTCATTGCCTTCTATATTCTCTCCTACAAGAAAAAAAGTTGCCCTGACATTCCTCTCCTTAAGACCATCCAGCAGTTCCTCTGTAAGTCTGCCCGGTCCGTCATCGAATGTCAGCGCAACCACATTCTCATATGTAAATATCTCCGGATATCCTTTGTCACTGCCAGCCGCATTCGCAGGCTCCTGCCCTGCCACGCTGGCTGCTTTAGTCCCGGTGCCATCTGCATCATTATCTGCAGCATGCGTGATGCCTGCCAGCAAAGCCATTATAATAAATAATACTGTTAATAACATATGTCTGCTTCTGCTCATATCACCGGCTCCGTTACAATCCTGCGGCATCACGCCCGGATTGTAATCCATACTCAGTATATTATATTAAGCAGGTATGATATTATTCATAATTACCTATTCAGCATTACTTGTTCATCACTACTTGTTCTTTGTTATTTATTCTTCCTGACAGCCTTCTTCACAGCACCAGTTTCTTTTATATTCCTGCTGCTTTTTTCAGGCTGTACCCCCCCCCCCCCCGGAATATAGTTCTGAATTATATTTAATTCTGTACTCATCAAGCATATCCCGTATGTACTTTCTTGCTTCCTCTCCTGTTATCACACGCGAATCCGTCTCAAAATTCTCAAAGTAATCATCAAATGCAGTGATAATTCCCTGCTCGTTCA
>CAMBEF010000181.1 GCA_945865495.1 uncultured Bacteroides sp.
TATGCCTCCGCAGCACGGAACTTCCATACGCGCAACAGTTATGCTGTTAATCTCGTTAGCTGAAAATATGGCAGTAAGCTTTTCGCTGTAGTCAACCATATCGAGCTTAGGACATCCGATAAGTGTTATGCGGTTTGCCATGAACGAATTGTGGAAGTTGGCATGTGCATAAGCAGTACAGTCAGCAGCGATTAACAGGTCAGCATTGCTGAAGTAAGGCGCACTGATTGGAGCAAGCTTAATCTGGACAGGCCAGTTGCCAATCTTGGAACCACCGCTGTGTCCACCGGCAGCTTCGACGGCCTTGGCATCATAGCATGCAGCTTCTCTTTCAGTAAATGATATTGCATCGGCAGGACATGCAGGGAGGCAGTCTCCAAGACCGTCACAGTAGTCATCGCGGAGGAGCTTTGCTTTGCCATCCACCATTCCGATTGCGCCTTCATGGCATGCATTGGCACATGCACCGCAGCCTGTACATTTATCTTCATCAATAGTTATAATCTTTCTTATCATAGAATTCTCCTTAATTTCAATAATTTTTATCAACAGTATTGAGTATAATAAATTAATAAGATAAAATATGTTGTAGCAACAACGTAATAAGAATGTTTGCCGGAGGAAAGATAAATTTATGAGCATTAAAAAATTCAGCATTAAGAATTATGATATGAAGAAATATTACGGACTTCTTGCAAAAACAATGCTTTTTCAAGGCTGTGACGATGAAGCGATAGAAAATATGCTGGACTGCCTGAGTGCAGAGATACGCATGTATGATAAGGATGAAGTTATATTTCATACAGGAGATGTAAATGTCCCACTTGGTGTTGTTCTCTCCGGCAAAGTCCACATAGGGCAGAGCGATGTGTTCGGTAATTATAATATAATGTCAGATGCAAAGCCCGGAGAGTTCTTTGCAGAGAGTTTTGCGTGTGCAAGAAATATTCCGATGACTCCTGAGGTTGTTGCAGATGAAAAGTGTGAGATATTATTTTTGGGAATAGACAAGGTGCTTTCAACCTGTCATGGTGCATGTCAGTTCCATACGAAGCTTGTGAGTAATCTGGTTACGGCGATTGCGTCCAAGAATATAAGACTTATGCAGAAAATAACGGACACGGCTCCCAAATCAATCAGGGAGCGTGTCCTGTCATATCTGTCATATCAGTCGGAAATTAACGAATCCGATGAATTTGATATTGCATATAACCGGCAGCAGATGGCGGACTACCTTGGGGTAGACAGAAGCGCGCTGTCTGCTGAGCTCGGTAAGATGAGGGATGATGGGATAATTGAATTCAGGAAGAATCATTTCAGATTACTTACGTCCTGTTGAGCCGAACCCGCCTTCACCACGCTCAGTATCACCAAGCTCATCAGTCTCTTCAAATTGAGCTGTGAGGAACGGAGTGATTACGAGCTGTGCAATTCTTTCTTTGCTTTCAATAGTAACGGCCTCTGATGAGTGGTTATGAAGTGCAACCATAATCTCGCCACGGTAATCGGCATCGATAACACCAACCTTGTTGGCGGGAGCGATGCCTTTTTTGCATGCAAGACCGCTTCTTGCGTATACGAGACCGGCAAAGCCTACCGGAATCTCTACTGCAAGACCTGTATGTATAAACTGTGTCTGACCCGGCCCGATAGTTACAGATGAATCCATGCATGCGTACAGATCTGCGCCTGCTGCAAAAGGTGTTCCGTAAGTAGGTATAACTGCATCCGGGTGTAATTTCTTTATTCTAACCTGCTGTGTCATAAATATAATCTCCGTTCTGCCGCTGACGGCGGTAATTAGTCTGAATTATTCTTATTGTTTATTGTTCAAGTGGCTCAAGAGTATCCTTGGAAGGATCCCACAGAACGACCCGGCCTTCTTTGAGAGAAGGCTGTACAAGGATTGTACGCTGGTTGGAAGAGCCCTTGAAACGAAGCGTAAGATCTTTTAACTCTTCAACAAACTTTCCGTCTACAAGAACATCAAGATAAGAGAGAAGTTCTGTAGTCTCGGGCCATTCTTTGCACATGCGTCCGAGAATGTCTTTTTCAAAATCATATCCGGTAAAGCACCAGATATCTTTGTCAGGATAAGTGCTGCGTACCTTACGTACAAGAGGAAGAAGTCCCTGCTGGTTGACATGCTCAAACGGTTCACCGCCAAGCAGCGTAAGACCTGATATATATGAAGGCTTCAGATAATCAATAATCTTATCAATAACTTCCTCAGTAAAAGGGCTGCCGTAGTTAAAATCCCAGGCAACCTCATTAAAACAATTCTTACAGTGATGCGTGCATCCGCTTACAAAAACGGATACACGGACACCAAGACCATTGGCAACATCACAATATTTTATATCTGCGTAATTCATAATAATACAATACTCCAATTAGTTACTTTACAGATGCAGTACTCTTGAATTAATCTCCTTAGTCTTTCCGACATTCCAGAAATTTTCACCAAGATAACCGCATGTACGTCTTGTTACATTCATCTTGGAATGATCTTTGTTATGGCACTGAGGACATTCCCACTCAAGGTCTTCATTAATAATAATCTCTCCGTCAAATCCACATACATGACAATAATCGGACTTAGTGTTGAACTCTGCATACTGGATATTGTCATATATGAACTTAACAAGCTCACGGAGTGCCGGAATATTATTCTTCATATTAGGAATCTCAACATATGAGATAGCACCGCCGCTTGATATGGTCTGGAACTGGCTCTCAAATGAGAACTTCTCAAATGCATCAATCTTCTCGCGCACATCAACATGATAGGAGTTGGTATAATAACCCTTGTCAGTTACATCTTCAATAACGCCGAAACGCTTGCGGTCAATCTCAGCAAAACGGTAGCAGAGGCTCTCAGCAGGAGTGCCATAAAGACCGAAGCCAAGACCTGTTGTCTTTTTCCATGTCTCAGTGGCTTCTCTCATGCGGTTCATAACCTTAAGTGCAAATTCAGTACCCTTAGGGTCAGTGTGGCTCACACCGGTCATGAGCTTGGTAAGCTCATACAGACCTATATATCCGAGTGAGAGAGTTGAGTAGCCATTGTGAAGAAGCTTGTCTATCTTCTCGCCTTTCTTAAGACGGGCAATTGCACCGTACTGCCAGTGAATAGGACTTACATCAGAAAGAGTCCCTTCAAGCGCACGATGTCTGCACATGAGAGCTTCAAAGCAGAGCGCAAGCCGTTCTTCCATAAGCTCCCAGAACTTCTCCTCATCGCCTCTTGCAATAAGACCCATCTGAGGAAGGTTAATCGACACAACACCCTGATTAAAACGGCCTTCCCACTTGTAATTGCCATTCTCGTCCTTCCATGGGCTTAAGAAACTGCGGCAGCCCATGCAGCTGAATACGTTGCCTTCATAGTTCTCGCGCATCTTCTTGGCAGAGATGTAATCAGGATACATTCTCTTGGCTGAACAACGTACGGCAAGCTCAGTAAGGTAATCATACTTGCCTCCGTTAAGACAGTTATGCTCATCAAGAACATATATAAGCTTTGGAAATGCGGGTGTTATGTAGACACCATTCTCATTCTTAATACCTTCAAGACGCTGACGGAGTATCTCTTCGATAATCATTGCATTCTCTTCTATGTATGGGTCATCCTTATCCAGATTAAGGAAGAGAGTAACAAATGGGGACTGTCCGTTAGTTGTCATCAGTGTATTAATCTGATACTGGATAGTCTGTACGCCCGACTTAAGTTCATCGTAGAGTCTGTCAGCAATAAACTGCTGGATAATCTCAGGTGACATTATATCGGAATACTTTTCCTTGTAGTGTTTCTCATACTTAAGCCTGCTCTTACGCAGATACTTGCCAAGGTGGCGTATATCAACAGACTGTCCGCCATACTGGCTTGAAGCAACAGCGGCAATAATCTGTGTGACAACAGTACATGCTACCTGAAAACTCTTAGGAGTCTCAATAAGCTTGCCGTTCATGACTGTTCCGTTGTCAAGCATATCACCGATATTGACAAGGCAGCAGTTAAATATAGACTGTACGAAATAGTCTGAATCATGAAAATGTAATACACCTTCGTCATGTGCTTTTGATATATTCTCAGGGAGAAGAATACGTCTTGTAAGGTCTCTTGAGACCTCTCCGGCAATAAGGTCACGCTGTGTAGAAGCAATAGTGGCGTTCTTGTTGGAATTCTCCTCCATTACATCTTTGTTACTGTTCTGGATAAGGCTCATGATAGATTCATCAGTTGTGTTAGCCTTACGGACAAGAGCACGTGTATAACGGTAGATGATATATGTCTTGGCAAGAATGAACTTGCGCTCAGCCATGAGCTTCTGTTCAATAATATCCTGGATATCTTCAACTTTCAGTGCGTTTACATTGCGGTTCTCGATTGATGCAACGATATTTTCAATCTGAGCCTCAGTAATCTTTTCTTTTTCGTCAACTTCATCGTTAGCTCGCTGGATTGCAACGATAATCTTATTGCGGTCATATTCGACCTGCCGTCCATTCCTCTTGATAACCTTCATTGGACTGATTCTCCCTCTTACTTTACATTATTATATGATGTATCCGGCTGCCTCTTGTGTGACATCCGTGTTACATTATAGCACCAGAGCCCTTCTGTGTCTACCAAATATAGAAAGAATATTGTATACAAAAACAATATATTGTGCTTTGGCTTAAATGCGTTCAAAGCAAGCAACCATGGGCGGTTGAGCTGCTTTGATAAAAAAGTAACAATTAAAGTGTATATACATCGGAATTGCAGGAATATTTGACTGCCTTAATTGTTAAATGAAACG
>CAMBEF010000182.1 GCA_945865495.1 uncultured Bacteroides sp.
TCTTGACGAAGATAAGATTCGTGAAGTCATGGATCTCAATTTCATGGGAACGCTTCTGCCGATACAGGTATTCACAAGGGATATGGTTGCAAAGCGCAGCGGCAGCATAATAAATATCGCCTCTGTCTCTTCAATCCTTCCTCTGACCAAGGTTGTCACATACAGTAACGCCAAGTGCGCAATACTTAACCTCACACAGTGGCTTGCAACGCATTTTGGACAGAGCGGAATACGCTGCAATGCAATTGCTCCCGGTTTCTACGCCGCCGAGCAGAATCACGATCTTTTATTCAACAGTGACGGCACACCTACGCCAAGGGCAAAAAAGATTATTGCAGGCACGCCAATGGGCAGATTCGGCAATCCCGAAGAGCTTATCGGTGCTGCTCTGTTTCTTGCAAGTGATGATGCCTCAGGCTTTGTAAACGGAATTGTACTTCCGGTAGACGGAGGCTACTGCGCTTACAGCGGTGTATAAAACAAACATGAAATATACAAGGGGGATTATATGGCATTAATAGGAATTGATCTGGGAACAACCAATAGTCTCGTTGCTGTCTGGGAGGACGGACATCCGAGTCTTCTTAAGAACAGTCTGGGAAGTGTATTGACACCAAGTGTTATAAGCATCAATGATGACGGCAATATACTCGCCGGTGAGGTTGCCAAGCAGCGTCTTGTATCACATCCCGGATTAACTGTATCTGAATTCAAGCGCACAATGGGGACAGACTATATTTACCATCTGGGCAGCAGGCAGTACAGATCAGAGGAGCTGTCAGCATTTTTACTTAAGAAAATGATAAGCGATGCTGAGGAACAGCTCGGCACGCCTGTAACGGAAGCTGTTATATCGGTTCCCGCATATTTTGATGACAACCAGCGCGAGGCAACCAAGCTTGCCGCCCGCATCGCAGGCGTTGAAGTTAAGCGTCTTATAAATGAACCGTCCGCAGCCATACTGTACCGTCAGTGGAAGATGCGCGACATTGAAGCAGAGCCCGACGGTATTTACATAGTTGTTGACTTTGGCGGCGGCACTCTTGATATATCCATTGTCGACTGTTTTGAGAACATAATTGAGATTGTCGCAGTATCGGGTGACAACAAGCTTGGCGGCAAAGATTTTGACAAAGCTGTTGCCCTTGATTTCTGCGAGCGCAATAATTTAAGCTTTGAAGCATTGGACAACAATACAAAGCATAACCTTCTCTGGTGTGCCGAGGAGGTCAAGCGTTCACTGTCTGATTCTTCCACCGCATCCATGCGTGTCAACATACACGGCACGATATACGAGCATGTATACACAGAGGGAGAGCTTCTGGATGCATGTGCAAAGGTTCTCGGCAAGATTAAAAGCATCATCAACAATGCGGTCAACGGTGCCAAAATCTCTGTTGACGAGATTATGGATGTTGTGCTTGTGGGCGGAAGCTGTAAGATGCCTATCGTACAAAAATACATTTCTGCATTATTTAAACGCAATGTCACTGCCGATGATGACATTGATAATTATGTCGGCTACGGCACCGGCGTACTTACGGGAATTATCAGACGTGACGGCTACATCCGCGATATAGTCATGACGGATGTGTGTCCGTTTTCACTCGGCGTAGGCACGCGCATGAATGACAGCTCACCTGAATACATGAGTGTAATAATTCCGAAGAATTCCATACTGCCTATATCCAAATCAGCAACATACGCCGGACTGACACCATTTCAGAAGCGCCTTGGCTTCAAAATCTATCAGGGTGAAGAGATGCTTGCCAATGCCAATCTTCTGCTGGACAGCTTTGGTATTGATGTTATCCCTGATGCCAATGGCGATACTGCCGTAGAGGTAACATTTACATATGATATAAACGGTCTGCTTGAAGTCAGTGCACGTGATCTGAACGGACCACTGACATTTGAGAAAAATATCCTCAGCAAAAGTTCCCAGCTTTCAGAGAGCGAAATTGCCGGCAAGCGTGCATACATGAATAACAATATGCATCTTGAGAAGGACAAGGAGGAAAACCGCCGGATAATGGCATGGGCTCAGCGGCTTCATGCACAGGCCGATACCGAGGATAAGGTCCGCGTAATAAGCATTATCAAGGATTTCTCAACAGCACTTGAGAATAACAATCCTGCACAAATCGCACGGACGCGTAAGAGAGTATCGCAGCAGCTTCTCTGCATGGATTTGATCATAAACCACCATAATTTTGATGACGAGGACATTATCCGCAAGCTTCAGGCGGATATTGCAAAAGAACAGGCGGAGTATGCCGATGAATAACTGGGATATTCTTGGCATTGAGCCAACTGATGATCTGAATATAATTAAAAAGGCATACGCCGAAAAAAGCAGGCTGTTTCATCCCGAGACACATCCTGAGGAATTCCAGAAGCTTCACAAGGCCTACAAGGAACTCTGCCGCAGCGCAAGATTTCATGTTAATTACCGAAGCACATATGTTCCGTACAATCCCGCAGATTATTCAGACGGACATGATGTAATTGATGAGGATGATGAGGAGCTCCCGGATAACGATGCCGGGAATTACAGTGCTGATACAGATTATGACGATGATTACGAAACCGCAGAGTCCTCTGCTTCTGATACCGATGCCGACCGCTATCACAGAGAATACGATGATGTTCTCGCCAAAATAGAGTCTGTCTCACAGGGTGAGGAAAGGCGTAAAAATGAACTGTTCGGACTGGCTGCAATCGAGGATATGCTTTCAAGGCAGACCGGTGTAACAGAATGCTATAATTACTTTACCTCGGAACAATTTCTCGATAATCAGTATAACCCTGAATATATATCCCTGCTCGCAGAGGCATTACATGCCACGCTCTGCCGCTTTGACCCAAAGACGCGATATGTCGGCAACTGTCCGAAGTATATGTTTACATATATTATCATTGCCTATGGCTGTTTCTTTCCTGCCCTCGGCTCTGTTAAAATTAACGAGCCCATTTATAATTCAGGTGTTATTGAGCCGCTTTCAAAGACTTTAAGACTCTATGCTGCCGCAGACACCTCATACCGTGAGCTCGAACAGGATGTCAAATTCATCGGCGAACGCTTTTCATTTTATGTATACCGCAATATTCTCGACATGCTTGACAAGGTACTTGTTGACCGTAACGCCTTAAGTCAGTGGATTGCATGGGGCTTTGCCAACGAACACAGACCACGGTTGTATGACATCTGCCACTGTATTCCGCGCTCAGGGCCGAATGCCGGAAGGCTTTCCGCAAGATATCACACAAGCATTCCTCGCTCACCTGTAATCTTCAGGCTTATGACATATCTTGTCATACGAAGCCGTACACCAATGCTTTTCATTGATGTGCTTTTCGAGGTGTGTGAGTCATTTATGATGACGCCCGAATGCTGCGAAGAGATAACAGAACTGCATTCTCTTTGCAAAAGCAGGCTTCAGGAGCAGGATTAATATTTTCTAATATTTTGCTTTTGCTCGTTGTTCACATAAAAAATGCAGTACAACCAACTCGGATTGTACTGCATTTTTATTTTAAGCAATTATACTATTCGTATGATTACATTCTGTCATGGAATGTTCTGCTGATAACATCCATCTGCTGCTCCTTAGTAAGGTCGATGAACTTAACAGCGTAACCTGATACACGGATTGTGAAGTTAGCGTACTCAGGCTTTTCCGGATGCTCCATAGCATCAATAAGCTTGTCTCTGCCGAATACATTTACATTAAGGTGATGAGCACCCTGATCAAAGTATCCATCCATTACGTTAACAAGGTTAGCAACTCTCTCATCCTCGTTGTGTCCAAGAGCATCAGGGTTCATTGTCTGAGTATTTGAAATACCATCAAGTGCCCACTCATATGGAAGCTTTGTAAGAGAGTTAAGTGAAGCAAGAAGTCCGTTCTGCTCTGCACCGTAGCTTGGGTTAGCTCCTGGTGAAAGTGGAGTGCCGGCCTTACGTCCGTCAGGCATTGTACCTGTGTACTTTCCGTAAACTACATTAGATGTAATTGTAAGGATAGATGTTGTAGGCTCTGAATTTCTGTAAGTATGTCTCTTCTTAATCTTCTCAAGGAATGTCTTAAGAAGCCATACAGCAATGTTATCAGCTCTGTCATCATCATTACCATACTTAGGGAAGTCACCATCAATCTGGTAATCTACTACGAGACCTGACTCATCACGAACTGTCTTAACCTTAGCATACTTAATAGCTGAAAGTGAGTCAACAACGTGTGAGAATCCGGCAATACCTGTAGCAAATGTTCTCTTAACATCTGTATCGATAAGAGCCATCTCTGCTGCTTCATAATAATACTTATCATGCATATACTGGATAAGATTCAGTGTATTAACATAAAGGTCAGCTAACCAATCCATCATTGTATCGAACTTAGCAATAACCTCATCATAATCAAGGTACTCTGCTGTGATAGGCTTATAAGCTGGTCCAACCTGCTCTCTGTTCTTCTCATCAACACCACCGTTGATAGCGTAAAGAAGACACTTAGCAAGGTTAGCTCTTGCGCCGAAGAACTGCATCTCCTTACCTGTCTGAGTAGCTGATACACAGCAGCAGATTGAGTAATCATCGCCCCATGTAACCTTCATAACGTCATCATTCTCGTACTGGATTGATGATGTATCAACAGAAATCTTAGCAGCATACTTCTTGAATGCCTCTGGGAGACGTGATGAGTAAAGTACTGTAAGGTTAGGCTCTGGTGAAGGTCCCATGTTCTCAAGTGTATGAAGGAATCTGAAATCGTTCTTTGTAACCATTGAACGTCC
>CAMBEF010000183.1 GCA_945865495.1 uncultured Bacteroides sp.
TTAAAAATGTCAATGAAGCAAGTGTCTTCATAGAGCCATCTTCAATATCGGCAAGCTGCCTCAGTTCATATTGGTTAAGAAGCGCAGCTTTGTGAGAATTGTCATATGTATTCTCGTTAATTGACTTAAGACATGAATTTATATAATCGTAATAATAGTATGAATAGTGAAAACAAAGCTCTGACTTTATGCGCGTGTCACATATGAGATTCTGAGGCATATCAATCTGCGTGCAGCAATAATTTTTGGTAAATATATCCGTGCATTTCTTGAAGAAAGTATTCATATCGGCACAGTTATTAATATTATTAATAAGCAGCACTTCAAGCTTTGTATTCAGGCAATGGTACACTGCACGTGTATTTAATAGTATTATTTTTTTGCCGGCAAATCTGAGCCTGAGCAGATTGATAAAATTCAACAGTTCTTTTGTAAGCTCTTCATCACTAAGCTTTGCAGGATTAATAAGGCGCTCGGATTTGATTGTTAATCCTGTCTTATCACAAAGATACTTTCTTAATGTATCAAGGTTGGTCTGACATGTGTGGTTAAATGTTATTCGGAATCTGCGCCCGTTTTCAAAAGTGAACTCTTTAAAAAACAATCTGCATATAAGAAGATCAATAACGATATATTCAGCACTGGATGATACAAGGTCTTTTGTGATATCGCCATGAAGTTCTTTTAAAAATATATCTTTAAGGTAAGGATTTGGCTCTTTTACATCTATATCCGGGATTATATTGTCAGAATCTGTAAATGAATATTCATCCGCCAGTGTAAATGGAGATATTTCAACAAACCTGTTTTTATTAATGATTTTGCCATTTGAATAATGTATGGCATCATCACATATTTTTGTACCCAAAGTTGATATTTCCATCATAATTGTTAATCCCCTATTCAACTAACCATTCTATAAAATCCCTGACGGCACCACAGCCGCCATTCTTAGATGAAACAAAATCTGCTATGCTGATAACATCACGTACAGCATCAGCCGGACATCCTACAATAGCGGATTTGTTCATACAGGAGAGATCGTTTATATCATCTCCTATGTATGCACAATTAGAATAATCTAATCCAAGCTCAGATAAAAGCCTGTCCAGTGTGCCGGTTTTGTCGGATACTCCCTGATACAGGTACTCTATTCCAATCTCATCACACCTTAGCTTAAGTATATTACTGCGGCGTCCCGTTATTATTGCTGGAATAATGCCATTAGCAGGAAGAATATTATGTATTCCGAGACCGTCTTTTATGTCAAATGCCTTGAACAGTTCGCCATGTTCGGACATATAGACCTTTCCGTCAGTGAGTGTTCCGTCAACATCCATAATCAGGAGCTTAATATTGGAATCTTTCATGGCTAATCCTCTCATTTTAATATATCTGTAATAATGCCCGGAGTAATAGATTTAACAGAGCAGTTATCACTCATACAGCCGGCATATGAGCTTAACATGTCACGAAGCTCATTATTAAGCTGTTCAAAGTCATCAGCATGACGATCATTCTGAAAACTGTCATCAATGTAATTATTATGACGACTGGCATTAAATCCATCAAAGCCTGCTATTGTAATACAGGCAGGTGCAATCTTCTTAAGAAGGTTAAGAAGCATTAGGGTTGAATTCTCATAATTAACGTATCTGCGGTCAATCAGGCTGTAGTAGTTAACCATCATATCTGTATCGTTATCTGAATTAATGTTAGATGTTACTATGGACGTAACGCCCTGACGCCTGTTTTTACGCAGAGCATATCTTTTTGAGTTACCCCAAAATGCATAATTACTGTATTCTGAGACAAAGTTTACCGATATGCATACAGGATTATGTTCAGCTATATATCCATTTATCTGTTCAGAATATTCAACAAGTGAGTGTCCCGGAACAAGGAGCAGAATCTCTTTCTGCCCTAATTCCTGTGTAAGCTTTGATATAGTTGCGGAATCATCTATCTTATTACCGCTGTATTCAAGATATATACGCTCAATGTTGTCATAGTCATAGCGTGTGCGCTTGGCAGGTTCAATCATAGAAAGCAGATTCTTAATGTCCTTGGTCTGCAGCCTGAATTTGTTTGTAAGGTAAAGCACGTTATTAGGGTGGGACTGATACATTCCTCCGATAAGTGCCGGAATAGAATATCCCCAGAAATCTTTTTCCTTATATGGGTAGATGTAGTCATCAATTATGTCAAGAATCTGCTCAAAGTCATAATTGCAGTTAAGCTTGCGGACCATATAATCGACTATAAGTTCTGTATTAAGGTTACCTGCTACCTTGCCCATACCGTTAAGCGTTGCATCGATGATGATATGGCGCACACTGTCACTCAGTCTGATAATTGATTGGGCAAGTGAGAATGAGAGCTGATAATTATTATGTGAGTGAAAATCTATGCAGATGTCTTTGTGCATATTATTATTAATAAGTGCGTATATACGCTGGAGATCATCCTCGTACATTGCCCCATAGGTATCTACGATACCGAAGCTGTATGGATGCACTTCATTCACAAGGTCGACAAGATCAAGCATTTCTTTGTCACTGTAACTTAGCGAATTAACACCCTGGACAAAGAGCTTATAGCCTCTGGCTTTTACAATATTAAGGCAGCGGATAATGTCATCTCTTGAAGAATAGTAATCTTTCTTCGTAAAACCGACACGGATACCATCAACCGATGTTCCGTCATACTGACCAAGAGTATCAAAATCAAACATGCCGTAATCAATAAATGCTACATACATGCAGTTGCCGGATGACTTGTCAAGATACGGAGCAATCTGGTTAACGTCTGTAAAAAATGTACTGTTTCCTTCAAAATGAACTTTTTTACTGTCTCTTAAAAATCCGACTTCGACAATGTCTATATTGGAATCGGAAAGTCTTCTTGAGATATCACGGATCTCGTCGTCCGAAAATTCACAATTTATAACTCTTCCGCCATCACGTAATGTACAGTCTAATATGCTAATATTTTTCATTATAAGGTCCTTTAGTTATTGCGTTTTAAATATTCAGCTACTACCTTTGCAAAATCGAAATCTTCCTGTGTGTCGATATCAACTGCTTCAAACTGATCAATCTCATATATGTAAGGATGTTCGCCAATTCTTCTGTGGAGCTTAGTAAATACTTCTTTCCTGAATATAAAGAATGCACCCGTCTCCATATATACAGGCTCAAGCTCCTGAGTTCTTACTATATCAGTCAGGTCATAATTGAATGGCTTGCCCTTGTACCACATATAATCCTGAAGAGCAACAGCACTGAATGCAGAATCATATTCACCACTGACCACCCTGGCAAGAGCATTGCGGATGGAATCTGCCTTTGTGAAAGGCTGCGTAACATGTGTAAGAACATATATATCTGCATCTACATCATTTACAAATGCTTCAATTATCTCGAGCCCTTTTACCAGATATCCGTCAAGACGGGCATCTCTTTTCTTGAAAGTAAGCTTATCAGGAATATATGGGCATATCTTTTCATCACTGCAATATACATATTTCTCGTCGATTTCATCAATACCTGCAACTGTATTAAAAAGATAATCGCAGACCGGTCTTCCGGCGAGGTCAAGAAGATTCTTGCCCGGAAGACGCTGGTTGTTAAGTTTAATTGGAATAAATGATACTACCTTCATTATGACATTCTCCTATCTGACGTTAATTATTTGTTGCGTAACACTCTTTCAAGATTGTCTCTATAGAATACTTCAAGCTTGCCGCCGCGTGTAACATTATATATCTCACAGCCGTGCTTGTAAGCAAACTTTTTCATAGCCTTATAGCCTTCAATTCCAAGGTCATTGGCAGCAGGGAGCCATCCGCCTGATATCTTGTCTTTATCATCCTCAACCTCAATAAAATGTATCTTTGGCTGTGAATAATCACAGTCAGCACCGATTATATAGATTTTACTGAAGCCCATATATATAGCAAGCTGTATAGCCATGTTGGTAACTGTAAATCCGTCATATGCGCATACACTCATATCATCACTGTATTTAATCCTGTGCTTCGCCATCCAGTCAGGACGATGATTGGAATAATCAATTAAGAGGTGAGTTTCTCTGCCATTGCGGGTCTTTGGATTAACTCTGTAGTGGAAAAATGCTTCACGCTGGCAGAAAGTGTTGCCGGGTACTTCTTTCTCACTGAGAGTCTTGCCAAAAGCATAACTGTCAACGAGGGCATAATATGTAGGTCTCCAGTCAGTAAAGGCATATGCTTTTGTTATGGAATTAACACCTATTGTATATTCATCTTTAAGAAGCTCGAGATCTTTTATTGTCATAGATGGACCGGGACATGTAATAAAACAGCGTTCGCCCTTGTGGATATTTTTGAAATGGCTGATATTACGCATATCCCTATTAAGCCATGTCAGATGAAGCGCTTTTAATATTCTTCTGCGAGCTATCATTCTGTGCATAGGCTTATCTGATTCCATTGTCCATGCCTTAGCAGTCGGATCAGGATTCTTCCAGAGCTTATACTTCCAGTTAAGCTGCTGTATGCTACGGCTTGCAATAAGCGGGAAGAGGATGCCGTTACTGTTCATTATAAGCCTGATACGACGGCTGCATGTCTCATTATATATATTCCCGTCAATCCGTTGTATTGTTCTTGCAAAGCCCATAAGCTCATTGCATGTCTCTGAGTTATTCTTCATGAGGGTAAGATATATATCATACTGTCTTGTTATCTTCCAGAGGATATCTTCTCTCAGATAGCTGTATACATTAGGACTGAACAAAGCTTTGTTCTTAT
>CAMBEF010000184.1 GCA_945865495.1 uncultured Bacteroides sp.
AGGAGGATAAATCAATGAAGAACTGTTTAAAGGATGTAGACTGGAAGAAAGTTGGAACATTTGCAGGAGGAGTTCTTTTTGGTACAGCAGGTATCAGGATTCTTTCAAGCAAGGATGCAAAGAAGGTATACACAAACTGCACAGCAGCAGTACTTCGTGCTAAGAAGTGCGTTATGACTGTAGCCAACACAATTCAGGAAAATTGCGAAGATATCTATGCTGATGCAAAGGATATCAATGAGAAGCGTGAAGCTGCAGCAGATGAGCTTTTCTTTGAAGATGCTTCAGAGGATGCTTCAACTGATGTGAAGGCTTATGACAGTACTGTAACAGAATAGAGGTGTACAAACCATGAAGTTTTGCATAAAGAGTGAGTCAGGGGGCAGAATGCGTATACATGCCGTGCAGAAGCGTATGACGTATGAGCAGGCTGATATCCTTGAATATACACTGCAAAAGTTTGGGGGAGTTGCATCAGTCAAGGTATATGACAGGACATGTGATGCGGTAATCTATTACACATGTTCAAGAAACCGTATGATTGAATTCTTAAGGGGGTTCTCATATGCAGGCGTTGATGTACCGGATACAGTGGTTGCCAATTCGGGCAGGGCAATGAATGCAGAGTATCAGGAACAGCTTGTTGGTAAGATTATGTACCATTATGCAAGAAAATGGCTGCTTCCTGCACCATTAAGAGCATGCTATACAATAGCATCATCACTTAAGTTCATCGCTGAGGGAATCAAGTGTCTCTGGAACCGTAAGATTGAGGTATCTGTGCTTGATGCAACTGCAATCGGGGTATCTATCGTAAGAGGAGACTTTGATACGGCAGGCTCGGTCATGTTCCTCCTTGGAATAGGCGAACTGCTTGAGGAGTGGACTCATAAGAAGTCGGTCGGCAATCTTGCAAGAAGCATGTCACTCAATATCGGTAAGGTATGGCTTGCCAACAGCGGAACGGAAGTGCTTGCAGATGCAGATACGATTCAGCAGGGTGACAGGATAGTAATACATATGGGTAATGTCATCCCATTTGATTCTGTGGTAGTATCAGGTGACGGTATGGTTAATCAGGCCTCACTTACGGGTGAAGCAGTACCTGTCCACAGAAAAGAAGGAGACAGCGTATATGCCGGTACAGTGCTTGAGGAAGGAGAGCTGACAGTACGGGTAACAACAGTAGGACGCGGAAGCCGTTATGAAAAGGTTGTTGCCATGATTGAGGAGTCTGAGAAGCTTAAGTCAGGACTTGAAGGTAAGGCTGAGCATCTCGCAGACAGGCTTGTACCCTGGACACTTGGCGGTACTGCACTTACATGGCTGCTTACACGTAATGTTACTAAGGCGCTTTCGGTGCTCATGGTAGATTTCTCATGCGCACTTAAGATGGCTATGCCTATATCGGTGCTGTATGCAATTCATGAGGCAGGAACGCATGACCTCACGGTTAAGGGCGGCAAGTACCTTGAAGCTGTAGCTGATGCGGACACAATAGTATTCGATAAGACGGGAACTCTTACCAAGGCAAAGCCTACGGTGGTTGATGTGGTTCCGTTTATAGATGAAACACCTGACAATCTTTTGAGATTAGCTGCATGTCTTGAGGAGCATTTCCCTCATTCGATGGCTAAGGCTGTAATTAATGCAGCTTAGGCAAAGGGACTTGAGCATGAGGAGATGCATACAAAGGTTGAGTACGTTGTTGCTCATGGAATATCTTCAAGTGTGGATGGCAAGAAGGTTGTAATCGGAAGCTATCATTTTGTATTTGAGGATGAGCAGTGCGTTGTTCCTGAAGGAAAGGAAGAACTGTTTGCAAAGCTGCCTGAGGAATATTCACACCTGTATATGGCTATCGAGAATAAGCTGGCAGCAGTTATATGCATACAGGATCCTGTAAGAAGAGAGGCGGCTGATGTAATCGCTGCACTCCATAAGGCAGGCTTCAGCCATATAGTAATGATGACAGGCGACAGCGAGAGAACTGCCAGGGCAATAGCTGCCAAGGTTGGTGTGGATGAGTATTATGCAGAGGTTCTCCCTGAGGACAAGGCTAAGTTTGTCGAGGAGAGAAGAAAAGCAGGTCACAAGGTTATAATGATCGGTGACGGAATTAATGATTCACCGGCACTCTCAGCGGCAGATGCAGGAATCGCAATCAGTGACGGTGCTGAGATAGCAAGGGAGATAGCAGACATAACAGTCAGCGGCGATGACCTTGCACAGATAGTTACTCTGAGAAATATCTCATCAGCACTGATGAAGCGTATTCACTGGAACTACAAGAAGATTGTCGGAATTAATTCAGCACTCATCGGACTTGGCGTGCTTGGAGTAATCCAGCCGGCAACATCGGCACTTCTTCACAATACATCGACAATCCTTATCAGCCTTAACAGCATGAAGAAGCTGTTGGATGATTGATGGGGAAAGTCAGAATCTATTATGATGTTTTTAGAACAGAATAAACGGAAACATCCACCAAAACCATGAGCATGGAATGTGCGTGATTTTGGTGGATGTTTTTATGTAATAACTCCCCTTACATCCGCATATTATTAAAATCTTAAAGCACAAATATAAAAAAGTTGAGAAATTTCACTCAATATACTTGAATTGTTCTGCAAATATGTTATTATGTTTGTATGATAAAAAATTAACGATAATACATGAAAGGAGCATCGTATTATGCAGAGATTTACATTACCAAGAGATTTGTATCATGGCAAGGGTGCTTTGGAAGCACTTAAGAGCTTTGAAGGAAAGAAGGCAATGATTTGTGTTGGCGGCGGTTCAATGAAGAGATTCGGATTCCTTCAGAAGGCAGAGGCTTATCTTAAGGAAGCAGGAATGGAAGTTGAACTGTTTGAAGGTATTGAGCCTGACCCATCAGTAGACACTGTAATGAAGGGTGCAGCAGCTATGGAGAAGTTCCAGCCTGACTGGATAGTCGCAATCGGTGGCGGTTCACCTATTGATGCAGCCAAGGCTATGTGGATTAAGTACGAGTATCCTGATATAACATTTGAAGATATGTGTAAGGTATTTGGTATACCTAAGCTGAGAAAGAAAGCTCACTTCTGTGCAATATCATCTACTTCGGGAACAGCTACGGAAGTAACGGCATTCTCAATTATTACTGATTATCAGAAGGGAATTAAATATCCTATAGCTGATTTTGAGATTACACCTGATGTGGCTATCGTAGATCCGGAGCTTGCAGAGACAATGCCTAAGAAGCTTGTGGCACATACAGGTATGGATGCACTGACACATGCCATAGAGGCATATGTATCAACAGCCAACAGCGATTACACAGATCCGCTTGCGCTTCATGCAATCAAGATGATTCAGGAAGACCTTATCGGATCATATAATGAGGATATGGAGAAGAGAGATGCAATGCATAATGCACAGTGTCTTGCAGGTATGGCATTCTCGAATGCACTTCTTGGTATCGTTCACTCAATGGCACATAAGACAGGTGCAGCATTTGCTGATTATGGCGCACATATTATTCATGGTGCAGCTAATGCAATGTATCTCCCTAAGGTAATAGCATTCAATGCCAAGGATCCTACAGCTAAGAAGCGTTACGGACAGATTGCAGATTTCATGAAGCTCGGCGGTAATACAGATGATGAGAAGGTTGAACTGCTTATCAGGTATGTAAGACATATGAATGATGAGCTTAATATTCCTCACTGCATTAAGAACTACGGTCCTGACAGCTATCCTACAGAACAGGGCTTTGTTCCTGAGAATGTATTTCTTGAGAGACTTCCTGAGATTGCAGCTAACGCAATACTTGATGCATGTACAGGTTCTAATCCTCGTCAGCCAAGTCAGGAAGAGATGGAGAAGCTGCTTAAGTGCTGCTACTATGATACAGAAGTAGATTTCTGATAAAACGGGGCAGGAAGATGCCACAGTTATTATAACCGACAATTAAGCATAAGAATAGCAGGGGGCAATATCAATCGTTGAGATTACATTGTGATTAACTTCAATGATTGATACGCATCCTGTTATTTTTATATTTATAATGCACAGTGCTCCCATTGACAATACATTTATAATAAAAGATAATGTATATGATATAGTATCAGTGGACACAGGCCGCATAGTAGTGGCGCAGCCGTAATGCGGCATGCAGGAATGGAGAATATATGACGGAATTTATAATAAGACTGTTTGTAAAAGATTATAAAGATACACAGGATCCTGATGTAAGACTCAGATATGGCAGCGTTGCGGGCGCTACGGGAATTGTCTGCAATGTATTTTTGTTTATTGCCAAGCTGATAATAGGAACAATAAGCAGAAGCGTGTCTATTACTGCAGATGCGGTTAACAACCTGTCGGATGCGGCATCATCAATACTGACACTGCTGGGATTTAAGATGTCGCAGAAGCCGGCAGATAAAGAACATCCATATGGTCATGCAAGAATGGAGTATCTGTCGGGAATGGCTGTGTCGGCACTTATACTTGTAATCGGATATGAACTTGCCAAGACATCATTTCAGAAGATAATTAATCCTCAGGAAGTTGATTTTTCAGTTGAGATAATAATCGTGCTTGCCGTATCAATACTTGTAAAGCTGTGGATGATGTATTTTAATACAAAAGTGGGAAAGCGGATAGACAGTCCGACGCTTGCAGCAACAGCCGCAGACAGCCGTAATGATGTAATTGCTACTTCAGCCGTGCTTGTAGCGGCGGTGATTGCCCATATAAGCGGACTTAATCTTGATGGAATA
>CAMBEF010000185.1 GCA_945865495.1 uncultured Bacteroides sp.
CAAGCATACTTTTTGCATTTTTCATTACATGCCTTAGTATATACTGGGGGCAGAACGCTCTTCCACGAGATCAGGGACGCAAGTTCGCGGTGAATGGCGCGAAGTCAGCCGGTAAGCCGCGTGGAGCCGGAATAATATTTATACTGACATTTATACTGTCATGTGTCCTCTTTATTCCGCTTAATAATGAACTGCTCATATACCTGATTCTCGTACTTGCTGCAATGATAAGCGGTTACCTCGATGACAGCTCTGCATCTCCGTGGGGTGAGCTTAAGAAGGGACTTATAGATTTTGCGATTGCCATAATGGCGGCTGTTACTTATCTTAATTACAATCCTAACAGAATCTGGATTGCATTTGCTAATGTCGAAGTAACTATTCCTACTGTTGTATTTGGAATTCTTATTGTAATCCTTGTATGGGCAAGTATTAATGTAACCAACTGCTCTGACGGAGTTGACGGTCTTTGCGGGATGCTTTCATGTATAACATTATTTGCGGCGTATGTGCTGTTTACCCACTATGTATGCGACACTTATTTCAGAGATACAATTCTCATAATGATAGTTGCGATACTCGCGTACCTGTGGTTCAACGCTTCTCCGAGCAAGCTTCTGATGGGCGATGCCGGTTCAAGAGCGATTGGCGTGTTTATTGCACTTACATTCCTTAAGCTTGAGCGTCCTCTGCTGTTCCTGCCTCTTGCAATCGTACTGATTCTCGACGGAGGACTCGGACTTCTTAAGGTATCACTTATGCGTTTTCTTAAGATTAAGATTCTCAAGAATGTCCGCACGCCGCTCCATGATCATATGCGCAAGAACCTCGGCTGGTCTGATGCACAGACGGTATTCAGATTCTCGATAATCCAGATGGTTATTGCGATTGCGGTGGCGTATTTTCTTATAATAAGCTAAGCCTAATAAACTAACTTATAAGCTAATGCGAATTGTTACATTAAAACTTAGACAGATGCACATGCAAAGGAGGCAGATATGCACGTACTTATCGTTGTTGACATGCAGAATGATTTTATTGACGGTGCACTCGGAACTGCTGAGGCCGTTGCGATTGTTCCTAATGTAGTTAAGAAGATTCGTGATTTTGACGGAATAGTCCTTGCTACTAAGGACACTCACGGAGAAGATTATCTTTCCACACAGGAGGGTAAGAATCTTCCTGTTATCCACTGTGTTAAGGGAACAGAAGGCTGGGAGCTTAAGCCTTCTGTTGCAGAGCTGATTGAAGAGCCTGCGATTGAAAAGCCTACATTTGGCAGTGTAAGGCTTGGCGAGATTCTTGCAGCACTCAACCGCAAGACACCTGTTGAAGATATAACACTTATCGGTCTCTGCACTGACATATGTGTAATCTCTAATGCCATGATTGCCAAGGCATATCTGCCTGAGGTTCCTGTCATTGTTGACGCAGCCTGCTGCGCAGGCGTAACACCCGCAAGCCACAATAACGCACTTGAGGCTATGAAGGTGTGCCAGATTCAGGTTGTGAATCAGGAGTAATCTACTCCTGATTCGCCTCCTTAAGTGCCTTATCCATAGGAATCTTTCTGATTCTGTTGAAGTCAAGCACCATGACTATCAGATATCCCATCAGTATAAATACAAACATCTTGGCATAGCCGCTCGGATAGAAGTGGAATGCGTACCATCCGCTGTATGAGAACAGCATGATGCGCCATACAGTATTCATTACGATAACGCCGAGAATTACGCTGATTATATCTGCAATAACAAGCACTATTGTTGTCGAGAGCATGTACAGCCCCGCAATCTCTTTGTTTTCGTAGCCGAGAATCTTGGTCATTGAGATGGCATTTTCGTTTTTCTCGATAATAAGCTTTGTCAGAAGATATATCATTACCGCTGACAGAAGTATGCACAGATACTGGAAATACGTCATGTATGAGCCCATTGAATGGTCGAGCTGGTCGCACATCTTAGTAATATCACGCTCTGTAATGACTGTTGCAATATCGTCCTCTGCTATGTCAGTAATCTCTGAATCCGACATGTATCCCGTGAACTCTTCATTATCAAGACCAAACACACTGCGGTACTGATCTATCGGCATAAACACCGCAATGCTCTGACTCTTGTCATAGATTCCCATAACCTTGAACGTGTACTGCTTATTCTCGTATTTTTCATCAAGCAGAATGTCATCACCAATCTTAATGCCGTATTTGTCTGCAAATGAATCCGAAATGTATACTTCATTATCCTTAAGACCGACAAGGCCGTCTATCTTAACATAGCGGCTGTTGTCTGCAACGCCGTATACGGATACTTCCTCGTCAATCTGGTCACCCTTGCGAAGCAGTGAGGTCATACTGAACTTCTCCGCATCCGCATTCTTCGTTGATATTACATTATTATCATCATCTTCATACGATTTGAGGATATACTGATATTTTGTAAACATCATGTTTGCCGCATTTTTCTTGTAGTAAGCAAGTGTATCAGGCATTCCTACCGCCATTGCCAGCATTACTGCGATAAAGAATATTCCGACAAAAAGAACTATGTAATTCGCCCTGTTCTGAATCATTATTCTGATTCTGAAACGGTTTAAGAAGCTCCAGTCCGGAAGGCGCACTGCCTTGCCCTTATTGGATTTCTTCATATCATGGCGCAAGAACTGAAGCGGCGTATGTCTCATCATTCTTACTATTATAAGAAGATTTACAACAAGCATGATTTTAACCGGAATAACCGTTGTCTTAACAAATGCCTGTGAATTCCATATCGTTGCATATGTCGGAAGGCTGTAGCTGTTATAATACATTGAGACTACTACATTTTTGAATACCGTATAGCCAAGAATGTTACCCACAACCGCTGCGAAAAGCGTAACAATGACAGGCATTGAGAGGTAATGTCTTACAAGCTCGCCCCCTTGTATAACCTGATGCACGGAGCGTTCCTATCGTCGAAGCCTCTTTGGTAATCGTGTTGCTTATTGTGATTGCAAATATAAATGCGATAATGACGGTAAGTATATCAAGAAGCACTCCACCCATTGCCTCATCCGATCCCATGTCATCCGGTGCAAAGTTGATTGCAGGATTGGCATATGCAGGAGTGTAATCCTCAATTTCCTTATCTGCCGTAACTGCCTGAGTAAGCAACGCACGCATGAAGTTATCCGACTGCTGCTTTTCCTCTATATCATCTGCCGGCTTATTTACATAACGCCATGCATATGCATAATGAATCGTCTTATGAAGTCTTGCAAATCCGCCATCTGTTACCATCGCAACGTCGAACTTGATTGCATCAAACATAAGATCAGTTGTCTTTTCATGAAGTGTCGAGTAATTAACGTATGCAATAAGTCCGGTTATCCTGTAGGTCTCACCGCTTATCGTTATCGTATCTCCAACCTTAACGCCCACATTATCCGCATGCATACGGTCAATCGCTATCTCATCGGAAGCCTGAGGAAATGCACCCTCAATCAGGCATGCTTCATTTACATTATCATTGCGCACATATATGCGGATTGTTCCGTACGTGGTTCCGTCATTATTGTAATCCTCTTCCTCATTACGGAAGAAGTTCTCATATACATTCACCCGGACTTCCTTAAAATCAGGGTCATTAAGCTTATATTTTTCTTCGGCATCGGCATATTTGTCATCAATCTCGTCCTTTATCTTCTTAAGGGCTTCATCATATGCCTCAGGATAAGCCTTTTCAAATTCATCATTGAACTTATCGCTGAATTCCTTATTAAATTCGGAATCGAATTTGTCATCAAGCTCCTTTTGAGCCTTATCAGTATAGTACGCCTTTACATCTGCCTTTTTTCCGGACTCTATCGCATTTATCAGGGACGCATCCGCTTTTTTGTTAAGCTCAAAATGTCCGTCCTCGCGCTTATATTGGTCAACGCCGGCCTTCGCTGCCGTCATCATGCTCTCGTTGGCAACGTACATTCCTGAGACAAAACCGATTGTGAGCACAAGGAATAAAAATACAACCAGATATTTCTTCCAGTCTCCGCGCAGCTCTCTCGGTATTCGTCTGATAAGCGGGTTTCTTACTTTTTTCTTCATAGCCCTCACCCCTTACCACTCAAGATCTGCTGCTGATATCTTATCCGTATTAATCTCATTGTTACGCACTGCCCCGTCACGAAGCCTGACAACATGGTCAGCCATGTTCCGGATTGCTTCATTATGAGTAACCATAATTACCGTATTGCCGTATTTTTTATTTACATCCTCAATCAGCTTGAGAATCTCCTTGGAAGTATTGTAATCAAGTGCTCCCGTAGGCTCATCACACAACAGTATGTCGGGATTTTTAACGATTGCACGTCCTATTGAAACTCTCTGCTGCTGCCCGCCCGACAACTGGTTCGGCAGCTTGTGTCTGTGCTCATAAAGCCCAAGTGTGTTAAGCAGGTCATCAATATCAAGCGGATTGTCTGACAGATATGCTCCAACCTCGATATTCTCCTTTACATTAAGATTACCAATCAGGTTATACATCTGGAATACATATCCGAGATGCTTTCTTCTATACATCGTCAGCTTTTTCTCATTCATCTCCTCCAGCTTATCACCGTTAATGGAAATGTATCCGGAATCGGCATTGTCAATTCCTCCGATAATATTAAGCAGTGTTGACTTGCCTGAACCTGACGGTCCGAGCAGTACGCAGAACTCTCCCTTAGATACCGAGAAATTCATACCGCGCAGTACCTCCTGTCTTGTCTCGCCGCTTCCAA
>CAMBEF010000186.1 GCA_945865495.1 uncultured Bacteroides sp.
CTTACATCACATGAGCAGGGCGCTTCACACGCTGCTGACGGCTATGCAAGAGCAACAGGTAAAGTCGGTGTATGTTTTGCAACATCAGGCCCGGGGGCAACTAACCTTGTTACAGGTATCGCAACTGCAGCAATGGATTCAATTCCGATAGTTGCAATCACATGTAATGTAACAGTACCGCTTCTTGGCAAGGACAGCTTCCAGGAGGTGGATATCGCCGGAATTACGATGCCTATCACAAAGCACAGCTTTATTGTAAAGGATGTTAATAAGCTTGCAGATACAATAAGAAGAGCATTTACAATCGCCAAAGAAGGAAGACCGGGTCCGGTACTCGTTGATATTACAAAGGATGTAACTGCCAATGAGTGTGATTATGTGAAGACAACACCTAAGACAATTGAACGTGTTACTGACACGATCAAAGAGGAGGATATAGTTAAAGCTGTTAATATGATTAAGGAAGCAAAGAAACCTGTTGTGTTTGTAGGAGGCGGTGCAATTGCTTCTGATGCATCAGATGAGCTTAGAAGATTTGTGAACACGGTAGATGCACCTGTTGTAGAGTCACTTATGGGCAAGGGAGCATTCGACGGAACAGATCCAAGATATACAGGAATGCTTGGAATGCACGGAACTAAGGCGGCTAATTACAGTGTTACGGAATGTGATCTGCTTATAGTTGTAGGTGCAAGATTCTCAGACCGTGTCACAGGCAATACTAACAAATTTGCAAACAATGCAAAGATTCTTCAGTTTGATGTTGATGCTGCTGAGATTAATAAGAATATCAAGACAGATGCCAGTGTTATAGGAGATGCACTTGAGATCCTTAAGAGAATAAATGCTCTTCTTGACCAGTGCAATCATTTGGAATGGATACAGCATGTAGAAGAACTCAAAGCTGATTATCCTATGAAGTATAATACGGACAGACTTAACGGACCGCTTATAATGGAGAAGATATTCGAGGTAACCGGCGGAGATGCAATTATATCAACAGATGTAGGACAGCATCAGATGTGGGCTGCACAGCATTACAAGTACAAGAAGCCACGTACACTTCTTACATCGGGCGGACTTGGAACCATGGGATATGGACTTGGAGCGGCTATCGGTGCCAAGGTGGGATGCCGTGACAAGGTCGTTATTAATATAGCAGGTGACGGATGCTTCAGAATGAACATGAATGAGCTTGCAACAGCAGCAAGATATAATATACCGGTTATCGAAGTTATATTTGATAACCATGTTCTTGGAATGGTACGTCAGTGGCAGGATCTTTTCTATGGCAAGAGATATTCAGCTACGGTTCTTGACGATTCAGTGGATTATGTAAAGCTTGCTGAAGCTATGGGAATTAAGGCATATACAATCACGAAGCCTGAGGAGATTGTTCCTGTACTTGAGGAAGCAATAAGCCTTAATATTCCTGTTCTTATTGAGTGCCAGCTTAACAGGGATGACAAAGTATTCCCTATGGTATCACCGGGAGCACCTATATCAGAAGCTTTTGACAGGGAAGACCTTGATAAGAAAAATAATCAATAAAATGACTTAATTATTTTATGTTATGTAAAGATTATTTGACAATTGTGTATCATTGCCATAAAATGGCATTATATTTTTTATGAATTTCAGGAGGATGGAAAAGTGGGTAGAGTTTATAACTTTAGTGCAGGTCCGGCAGTATTGCCTGTAGAGGTGCTGCAGGAAGCAGCAGATGAGATGCTTGATTACAGAGGAACAGGTATGTCTGTAATGGAGATGAGCCATCGTTCAAAGGCTTATGACAACATTATCAAAGAGGCAGAGGCTGATCTTCGTGAACTGATGAATATACCGGACAATTACAAGGTATTATTCCTTCAGGGCGGTGCATCACAGCAGTTTGCTATGATTCCTATGAACCTTATGAAGAATAAGAAAGCAGCTTATATTGTAACAGGACAGTGGGCTAAGAAGGCATATCAGGAAGCCCAGATGTATGGTGAGGCAGTCAAGGTTGCTTCTTCAGAGGATAAGACTTTCTCATATATTCCGGACTGCTCAGATCTTGATATCCCGGAAGATGCAGATTATGTATATATCTGTGAGAATAACACAATCTATGGCACAAAGTTTAAGACACTGCCTAATACAAAGGGACATACACTTGTTGCAGATGTTTCTTCATGCTTCCTTTCAGAGCCTGTAGATGTAACAAAGTATGGAGTAATCTATGGCGGCGTTCAGAAGAACATAGGACCTGCAGGTGTTGTTATTGTTATTATCCGTGAAGATCTTATTACTGAGGATGTATTCCCGGGAACTCCTACAATGTTAAGATACAAGACACATGCAGATGCTAATTCTCTCTACAATACACCTCCTGCATATGGCATCTATATCTGTGGTAAGGTATTCAAGTGGCTTAAGAAGATGGGCGGACTTGAAGAGATGAAGAAGATTAACGAGAAGAAGGCTAAGATTCTTTATGACTTCCTCGATGAGAGCAAGCTCTTCAAGGGAACAGTACGCAAGGAAGACCGTTCACTCATGAACGTTCCGTTTGTAACAGGCGATGCAGATCTTGATGCCAAGTTTGTAGCTGAAGCTAAGGCTGCAGGTTTTGAGAATCTTAAGGGACACAGAACAGTTGGCGGTATGCGTGCAAGTATCTACAATGCAATGCCAATTGAAGGCGTAGAAAAGCTTGTAGAGTTCATGAAGAAGTTTGAGGCTGAGAATCTTAAGTAATTATCAGATTACATTTGTTTAACTAACTGAATAATTAATAAGTCGGAGATAAGGAAGGAATACATACAATGTATAATATTAATTGTCTTAATAATATTGCAGGTGTAGGTCTTGACCTGTTTACAACAGATTACAACAAGGATGCTTCATATGAAGAGGCTGATGCGGTGCTTGTAAGAAGTGCCAAGATGCATGATATGGAGCTTTCAGACAGACTTCTTGCTATAGCAAGAGCCGGTGCAGGTGTTAATAATATTCCTCTTGATAAGTGTGCTGAGAAGGGTATTGTTGTATTCAATACACCGGGTGCCAATGCCAATGCAGTTAAGGAGCAGGTAATACTTGCAATGCTTCTTGCATCACGCGATTATATCGGTGCGGTTGACTGGGTAAAGGCTAATGCAGATGATGCAGATATTGCAAAGTCAACAGAGAAGGCTAAAAAGGCATTTGCAGGTACAGAGATTCTTGGCAAGAAACTTGGTGTCATCGGACTTGGTGCAATTGGCGCAATGGTTGCCAACTCTGCAGCAGCACTTGGCATGGAAGTATACGGATATGATCCGTATCTCTCTGTTAATGCTGCATGGAGCATCTCAAGAGATGTTAAGCACATTGTTAATGTTGAAGACATTTACAGAGAATGTGATTATATCACAATTCATGTTCCTGCTCTTGACAGCACAAAGGGAATGATTAACAAGGCTGCTTTCAACATGATGAAGGATGGCGTTGTTGTAATTAACTGTGCAAGAGATATCCTTGTTGATGAGAATGCAATGGTAGATGCACTTGCATCAGGCAAGGTTAAGAAGTATGTTACAGACTTCCCTAACACCCTTTCTGTTAAGCTTGAGAATGCGATTGTTCTTCCTCATCTCGGAGCTTCAACTAAGGAAGCAGAAGATAACTGTGCAGTGATGGCTGTTAAGGAACTTCGTGATTATATTGAGAATGGTAATATCCGTAATTCAGTTAACTATCCTGCATGTAACATGGGCGTATGCACAAACACAGGACGTATCGCAGTATGCCATAAGAACATCCCATCTGTAATCAGCAATATTACAGCTGTTCTTGGTGCAGCAGGTGTTAACATTTCAGATATGCTTAACAAGTCACGTAATGATTATGCATATTCATTATTTGATCTTGATGATGCGGTTAATGCAGACGTAATTAAGAAGCTTGAGGAAGTAGAAGGCGTTATTAAGGTTAGAGTGGTGAAGTAATGGCAATTATAAGACCGTTTCAGTGTGTAAGACCTAATGAGAATGTGGCTGCGAGAGTGGCTGCACTCCCATATGATGTATATAACAGAGAAGAAGCCTGCGAGGAGGTTAAGCGCGAGCCGTTATCATTTCTTCGCATAGACAGACCTGAGACACAGTTCGACAGTTCTGTTGATATGTATGCGCCTGAAGCATATCAGAAGGCGAAGCAGATGCTGGATGAGGCTATGGCAGATGGTACATATATTGAGGATTCTGACAGAACGTATTATATATACGAACTTACAATGGATGGAAGAAGCCAGACAGGCATTGTAGCGTGTGCTTCTATTGATGATTACAGTAATAATGTAATTAAGAAGCATGAGAATACAAGAGCTGAGAAGGAAGTTGACAGAATTACACATGTAGATACATGCAGTGCGCATACAGGTCCTATATTCCTAGCCTACAGAGCCAACGGGATTATTAATACTGAGGTAGCTAAGGCGAAAGAGAATGCCCCTCTTTATGATTTTACGTCTCCTGATGGAATAAGACATGCAGTATGGAAGATTGAATCAGAGGATTCTGTAGAAGCAATAGAAAGAGCATTTGCAGGCATAGATTCTATCTATATTGCGGATGGACATCACCGCGCGGCATCTGCTTACAAAGTAGGGCTTAAGAGAAGGGCAGAACTTCCGGGATATACAGGTGAGGAGGAATTCAATTATTTCCTTTCGGTACTGTTTCC
>CAMBEF010000187.1 GCA_945865495.1 uncultured Bacteroides sp.
GGTAAGGCAGAGCCTGTTCTTACTTACCGTGATGAAACAGTAAAACCGACAGCATAATTTATACGGCAGGAATTACATTAACATGAAAAAGAAAAGTTACAATCTGCCGTTCATAGCATTACGCGGAATAAACGTAGTGCCGGGAATGGTAATTAATTTTGATGTAAGCAGAAGAAAATCAGTACGTGCGATTGAAGAAGTGATGAGCAATCCGGAAGAGGAACAGAAGATATTTGTTGTTGCACAGAGGGATATGCTTGTATCTGAACCACGCCTTAAGGACATGTATGATATAGGGACAATTGCAACTGTAAAGCAGGTGATAAAGCTTCCTAATTCTATTATAAGAGTTGCGGTTGAGGGCGAACAGCGCGCAAAAATAGGCGAACTTATGGAGAGAGGAGACATCCTGTATGCGCGTGCCGATGTCATGGAGGAAGATGATACAGTACCGCCCAAGCTCGTCGAAAAAGCAATGTGCAGGAATCTTCATGAGCTTTTGAAACTCTATGCAGCTGCCAATACGGGGATTAACCGTGATGCAATAAAACAGCTTCTCGAAATTAACGATATAAAAAAGTTGGTTAATAAGTTTATGTCGGATTTTCCGATGGATTATACCGACAGGCAGAAGCTTCTCGAGATAACACCTCTTCAGTCAAGGTTTGAGGAAGAGGAGAGAATACTTGCAGAAGAGACAGAGATATTAAGAATTAAGGATGATATTTCACAGAAGGTTTCACAGAGAGTTGAAAAAAATCAGCGTGATTATGTCATGAGGGAACAGCTTAAGGTCCTGCATGAGGAACTCGACGGTGAAGATACCGGAAGCGAGATAGATGAATATTATGCGGCAGTTGAGAAGCTTCAGGCATCTGACGAGGTTAAGGAACGTATTAATAAAGAGATACGCCGTTATAAGACACTTGCATCAGGCTCATCTGAGGCCAATGTAAGCCGCGGATATATAGAGACTGTCCTTGATCTTCCGTGGGACAGGTGTTCAGAGGACAATAACGATATTGCAAGGGCTGAAAAGATACTTAACGAAGACCATTACGGACTTGAAAAAGTTAAAGAGAGAATACTTGAATTCCTTGCACTGAAAGCATTTACGAATGGTGCTGAAAGCCCGATAATCTGCCTTGTAGGTCCCCCGGGAACGGGTAAGACATCAATTGCAAAGTCAGTGGCACGTGCGCTTAACAGAAAATATGTGAGAATATGTCTCGGGGGCGTAAGAGATGAGGCTGAGATAAGAGGACACCGTAAGACATATGTCGGTGCGATGCCGGGAAGAATTATTGAAGGACTGCGCAATGCCGGAACAGGCAATCCGCTTATGCTTCTTGATGAGATTGACAAGGTGAGCAATGATTACAGATCGGATACGTCATCTGCGCTTCTTGAAGTGCTTGACAGAGAACAGAACCGCAATTTCAGGGATCATTATATTGAACTTCCCGTAGATCTCTCAAAAGTGCTTTTTATCGCAACTGCCAATGATGTGAGTGAGATGCCGAGACCTCTGCTTGACAGAATGGAAATTATTGAGATAAACAGCTATACCTCCAATGAAAAGCTTCACATAGCCAAGGATTACCTTGTGCCTAAGCAGCTTAAGAAGGCAGGACTTAAGAAGAGCGCGATAAAGTTTACTGATAAGGCGCTGCTTACAATAATGGACAGCTACGTAAAAGAGGCAGGAGTACGCGGACTTGAGCGTAATATAGCACATATATGCCGTAAAGCGGTTACGGAATTTATTACTGATAATCCGGACGCATCAGATAATCATGATATTAAGTTTAAGCCTGTTAAGGTCAGCGAACGCAATATAGAGCATTATCTGGGCAAGAAAAAGTACCTCCCGGAAGATTCATATGAGGGCAGACGGGTTGGAACGGTAAGAGGACTTGCATGGACGAGCGTAGGTGGAGATACTCTTACAATTGAAGTCATAACAATGCCCGGCAAAGGTAATCTTGTGCTTACAGGACAGATGGGTGATATAATGCAGGAGTCAGCCAAGATTGCAATGAGTCATGTCAGGGCAGTGGCAGGAACAAAATATAATATCGACAGCGAATATTTTGAAAATACCGATTTCCATCTTCATATACCGGAAGGAGCAGTTCCGAAGGATGGACCATCTGCAGGAATCACAATGGCAACTGCACTTTTATCAGCCGTAACAGGGAAAAAAGTCAGAAAAAATCTTGCCATGACCGGAGAGATTACACTTATGGGATATGTCCTTGCCGTAGGCGGGCTGAAAGAAAAGCTCCTTGCTGCAAAGACAGCAGGCGTTAAGACAGTTCTTGTGCCTGCCAGAAACAAGGCAGATATCGCTGAACTCAGTGACGAGATAACCGGAGGAATGGATATAGTATATGTGTCCGAATTTGAACAGGTAATTAAAAATGCATTTGAGGAGAAGAATTAATGGTAATTAAGAATGTCAGTCTTGACATAGTTATGGGTGTGACAAGCAGCATGCCGCAGACAACGCTTCCTGAGGTAGCGTTTGCAGGCAAGTCTAATGTGGGTAAGTCATCACTTATTAATGCACTTATGAATCGCAAATCACTTGCCAGAACATCATCACAGCCGGGCAAGACACAGACAATCAATTTTTACAACATTAATGGTGTAATGCATCTTGTTGACCTGCCGGGTTACGGATATGCCAATGCAAGTGAGGAAGTTAAGGCTAAATGGGGCAGGATGATTGAACGCTACCTGCAGAAATCGCAGCAGCTTAAGCAGGTATTTCTGCTTATAGATATAAGACATGCACCATCTGCCAATGATAAGCTTATGTATGACTGGATTGTACATAACGGGTACAGACCGGTCATTATCGCTACCAAACTCGATAAGCTGAAGCGGAGCCAGGTGGCAAAAAGTGTTAAGATTGTAAGGGAAGGACTTAATCTTGAAAAAGAGGATATCCTGATACCATTTTCTGCCCAGACCAAGCAGGGACTGGAACAGATATGGGAGACAATAGAATCATTTTGTGAGTTATAGAATGAAAACGGATTCCATGTGCCATTATATTGTATGGTACATGGGATTTGGTGCATATGGAGAATGAAATAATGAATATTGTACTGATAGGCATGCCGGGAAGCGGTAAGAGTACTATAGGTGTTGTGCTTGCAAAACATCTCGGATATACATTTATAGATTCTGATATAGTAATTCAGGAAAAGTATAAAAAACTCCTGTGTGAGCTGATTGATGAGTTTGGTGAGGAAGGCTTTTTGAAGATAGAGAATGATGTGAATAAGTCGCTTGATGTAGACAGAACAGTCATTGCAACAGGAGGAAGTGCCGTTTATTCAGAAGAGTCAATGATGTATCTTAAGAAGAATGCCGTATTTGTATATCTTAAGGTTAATAATTCTGAGCTTGACAACCGGGTTACAGACCTAAAGGGAAGAGGTGTAGTAACGAACGGCAAAGAGACAATGCAGGAGATATTTGAGGACAGAGCCAGACTTTATCAGCGATATGCAGATGTAACAGTTGATGAGGATGAGTTCAGTGCAATATCGGTTCCTAAGATAGTAGATGAGATAGAAGAACTTGTGCGTGAGTGTGCGGGTAAGAGAAATATTGAGTTGTAATGAAGATTTTAATATAGTATAATTCAAGCATGCATAAGTACAAACAGACGGAGGGCGTTATGGAGAACGAGACAGGTTCAAAGAATTTTATAGAGCAGATTATTGAAAAAGATATTGCGGAGGGACACTGCGAGACGGTTAAGACGAGATTCCCGCCGGAACCTAATGGATACCTTCATATCGGACATGCCAAGTCAATACTTCTTAATTATGGACTTGCTGCTGAATATGGCGGAACATTCAATATGAGATTTGACGATACTAACCCTACCAAGGAGAAGGAAGAGTTCGTTGAGTCGATTAAGAAGGATGTTGAGTGGCTTGGAGCAAAGTGGAACGGAGATATTCTTTTTGCATCTGATTATTTTCCTCAGATGTATGAAGCAGCCGTAGGGCTTATTAAGAAGGGTAAGGCATATGTTGATGATCTTTCAGCGGAAGAGATAAGACAGTACAGAGGAACTCTTACGGAAGCAGGTAAGGAGAGCCCATACAGAAACCGTTCCGTGGAAGAGAATCTCAAGCTGTTTGAGGAGATGAAGGAAGGCAAGTATGCAGATGGCGAGAAGGTCCTCAGAGCTAAGATTGACATGGCTTCACCTAATATCAATATGAGAGATCCTGTTATATACAGAGTTGCACATATGACACATCACAGAACAGGAGATAAGTGGTGCATCTATCCTATGTATGATTTTGCACATCCTATAGAAGATGCAGTTGAGGGAATTACCCATTCAATATGTACACTTGAGTTTGAAGATCACAGACCGCTCTATGACTGGGTTGTAATAGAGACGGGATATAAGACATCGCCTGAAGGTAATCCTAAGCAGATAGAATTCGCCAAGCTTTATCTCACTAATGTGGTTACAGGCAAGAGATATATCAAGAAGCTTGTAGAGGACGGAGTGGTTGACGGATGGGATGACCCACGCCTTGTATCATTAAGTGCTTTAAGAAGAAGAGGCTTTACACCTGAATCAATTAAGATGTTTGTTGACCTTGTAGGTGTTACGAAGAGCCAGGGTTCTGTTGAGTATCCTATGCTTG
>CAMBEF010000188.1 GCA_945865495.1 uncultured Bacteroides sp.
TCAATGGGAATTATTGCATCGGTGCTTATATTTATAAGCATGGTGCTGTTTGTAACGCTGGTGTATTCATCGCTCACAGACATGATCAAGGTAACATGTATATTTGCATTAAGTTTTGCAATACTTGCTGCAGGAATTGTGCTTATGAAGCGCAGAACCAATATATTTACAATGTCAGTTGCCGGATGCGGAATGGGAGCGATATTCCTGTCGCTGTTTGTTGCGCATATATATTTTGGTATGATTGACAGAATAGTTCTGTACATTCTGATTACGATATGGGCGGTGGCAGTGTTCGGTTTCTTTCAGAAAAAGTCATACGCATTCAGGGTCGTAGGTCAGGCGGGTGTTACAATCGCTGCCGTATTCGGAGCGTATGCGCTTGACAGTACCCGGATTATTGACGGTGCATGGATGGGACAGTATGTATCGGTATTCGTATTTTTTGTGGCAGTGTCATTGTTCTATCTTATTGTACGCCCGGAGAGAGGCGCTGCAAAGAATGCTCCATTGGCAATTATGGATTATATAGGAATATTTGCGGTATCCGCAGTCGGAGCAGAGCATTGTACGCAGACGGGATTGTATGTAATTATGGCGGTGACATGGATGTATATGTTCGGAATCCTGTTCAGATATATATGGGCATCCCGGCAAGGTACAGCTTTGTCGGATGAGGCAGGTATTATATATGTCGGACTGTCTTTGTCTGCATGGTATGTGACCGCATCACTTGGTGACGGTATTAATTCCGGTATGAATGCGGCAGCCGGCTTTATAACATTCGCGGTAAATGTCATTATTACAGGAACCGCATATGCTGCCGAACTATACAGAACAAAGCTTTGCAATGCATGCCATCGTAATGCCGGTACATCTGATGCGGCAGCCGGAGTGTCAGCTAAGAATTATAATATAATCCATATAATTATGTCTGTAATTCTGTATCTGATGCTTCTTAATAAAACAACGGAATTTGACGCACTTTATGATATGGTCGGAATAGGCATTTATATATTCCCGATGCTTGCGGCAGCTTATTACTGTAAGGACAGAACGACACTATGGCTTGCGTATGCAACAATGGCTGTATTTGCAGTATCAGGCTGTGAGTACATAACAATAAGAATAATAATATGTATACTCGGAGCGGCAATGGCATGCGCATTGATGGCATACTGCAAGGAAATGTATCATCCGTTATTCAAATGTGCATTATATGCAGTAATTATTATCACAATCCGGGCAATTACGGATGACGTACTTATAATCCAAAGCATCCCACGGATTATGCGCAATACCTGGATATATATAGTACTTGCGGTAATAAACTGCGCAGCAGTCCACCTGCTTGACCGCAGCAGGTCTGAAAAGCCGGCCCTGCTGTTTACGGGAGGATTCAATGTATTGCTGATGCTTCAGGGAATGTCATATCTTGAAGGTAGTTATTCCTGGTGGATTAAGCTGATAATTCTTGTTGTGGCAGCAGGAACATTTACAACAGGGATAAATGTTTTATACGAAAAATACGGCACTAAGACATGGGCAGGCATCTATACCGGCCTTAAGCTGAGCGTATTTGTATATGCGGCACTTCACGCATATGAAGTTACCGGCCCATATGTCAGCATAGGATGGCTGGTGCTTTCGATAATCCTTATTGCGTCAGGCTTTGTATTTAGATACAGATACCTGCGCATGTACGGAATGTTCCTGACAATGTTTGCAATCGTAAAACTTCTTGTATTCGACATCTCATATGAGAACGGAATCGTCAGGGCAGGAAGTTTCCTTGTCAGCGGTCTTTTGTGCTTTGTGATAAGCATGATTTATAATAAGTGGAGCAGGAAGATGGAAGGGGAGAAGAATGGCGATGAATGAGAGGAGGTTTAGCTTATGTATACAGGAAGCATAACAACAGACAGCCAATATAACGGTTATAATGATTATAGCGGATATAATGACTATTCCGATTATGCAGGAAGGGAAACACCTGATGGCAAAAAGCCACAGGAAGAATGCCAGACGTGTAAAAACCGCAAATACGTAGATGGTTCTGACGAAGCCGATGTATCTTTTAAAAGTGCAGCACACATATCGCCAGAGAGAGCCAAAGCAGCGGTTGCAGCGCATGAAGGACAGCATGTTGCAAATGCGTTTAAGAAGGCAGCACAGAATAACGGTCAGGTGTTGTCAGCGTCTGTGCGTCTCAAGACGGCGATATGCCCGGAATGCGGACGTTCATACATATCAGGCGGAGTTACGAATACACAGATTAAGTATTATAATGAGTCTAATCCATATCAGCAGGATCTTAAGCAGTCAGACGGAATAAAGCTGCGGGGAGCTAATGTTGACTATCAGTTGTAGTTGCGGACAGAGACTTAATAGATAAGATAAGGGCGGTATTATAATGGCATTTGTAAGCATGTTTTTTGTCTTGATAATTGTAATAATAGCATTTATAGGATTCTGCACATTTGTGGGAGCAGTCCTGCTTGTCATAAGTGCGGTTAAGCATAGTAGCTACAAGAAAAAGGCGTCACAGGGAATACCTGTAAAACGTACATATATAGTGTTAAGGTCGATAGGACTTGTGTGCATGATTCCGCTTATTGCGGCGGTTTCGCTTGTTGTATATTCATTTATCGGTGCCGGAATAAGCTCGTTTGCTGATAAGAATATGAATCTTGGATATAATGTGATGAACGGCAACTATGAGGCTGCTGAGCGCATTTTGAAGAGAGGAGTAACGCCGGACTGTACAAGATACAGCAACAGACATGCCGGGAATGGGGAAGAGACACTTTTGTGTGTACTTGCAGAAAATGGCTTTACTTCGGGAACTGATTCCGCAGGCGATGAGGAAGAAGTACTCCGCATGATGCAGCTGCTTATTGATTATGGAGCTGATTTGGAGTACAGGGCATACGAACATCCAAAAGACAGTGATTTACACAGAATGAATGACTTGTCAGATTATTATATGACAAGTGACAATTGCGGATATACACCGCTTCTGTATGCTGTATATAATGGAGAGCCTGAGCGTCTCAGACTGCTAGTGGATAATGGGGCGGACATCAATGTAAAGGACTATTGCGGATATAATGCAGTTGCCACAATAGCGGATAACCTGAGTGACAGAACCGGTGCAGATATGCTGGAGTATCTTATTGATAACGGATGCACGGCGGATAATGTCACTAATTTCCGGCAGGACGTTTTGTTCCTGCTTTCAAGAAATAGCAGACAATGCAGCAAAATGACAGATATTATCAATAACAATTACAGATAACTGCCGGATAAGATTTTTAAGTAATTCTTTATACTTACTTAAAAAATATTAAAAAAAATTAAAAAAAGGTGTTGACAAATTAAAAACGAAAGACTATTGTATTACTTAATTCAACAGTCAAATGCGAAGAACAGGACATGACTTCTTCATATCACCGCTTACAGAAAGCCGTTGTTTGTGAGATACGGCAGCAAGGAATGAATGAGCCCTCACCTGCGAGCTGTTCCGGGGAACGGTTATATTATTGTATACCAAGTAGTCGGAACCGGTACCCATCGTTAACAGGGCATGCCATATAGCTAAGATTAATCATCAGGTTAATCGGTGAACGTGGCAGGAGAGAGGTCGGAACACCCGGCAAGCAAAGTGGTAACGCGGAAGTAACGATAAGTTTACCTTCGTCTTTGCACATACATCCATTGGATATGTGCATGGACGAAGTTTTTTTTGTTGTTATACATATATGAACCATTAGTGAGCCATTAAGTGTTTGACTGCCAGAATACTATTATATAACAATAGGAGAGAGACATTATGAACACATTAGTAATCGTGCTGATTGCAGCAGTTGTACTTTTTGCAGCTTATGTATTCTACGGCCGCTGGTTAGCAAACAAATGGGGAATTGACCCAAAGGCTCAGACACCTGCTGTCAAGTATAATGACGGCAAAGATTATGTACCAACAAATGGATGGACAGTATTCAGCCATCAGTTTTCATCTATCGCAGGCGCAGGTCCTGTAACCGGTGCCATTCAGGCAGCAGCATTCGGATGGTTACCTGTATTACTCTGGATTCTTATTGGTGGCGTATTCTTTGGTGCAGTAACAGACTTCGGTGCTCTGTATGCATCAGTTAAGAATGAAGGTAAGTCAATGGGTATGATTATTGAAAAGTACATCGGTAAGTTCGGACGTAAGATTTTCTTACTGTTCTGCTGGTTATTCACACTTATCGTCATTGCAGCATTTGCTGATATGGTTGCAGGTACATTCAATGCTTACTCTGTAGCAGGAGGACAGACAACAATAGTATCAACTAACGGCTCTGCCGGTACTGTTTCTATCATGTTCATGGTATTTGCAGTAGTATTCGGTCTTATCCAGAAGAAGTTCAATCTTTCAGGCTGGAAGGAAGCTGTAGTTGGTATCGTATTCATAGTTGCTTCATTTGTAATCGGTAACTTCTGCCCAATCATCTTAGGCAAGGATGCATGGAGCTATATTACATTTGTATATATCTTCTTTGCAGCAGTTATGCCAATGTGGTTAATGAAGCAGCCTCGTGACTATATGACAACATTCATGTTCATCTGCATGATCGTAGGTGCAGCAGTTGGTCTTGTAGTTGCACATCCTTCAATGAATCTTCCTGTATATACAGG
>CAMBEF010000189.1 GCA_945865495.1 uncultured Bacteroides sp.
CTCTTCTCCGCCCGCTCATATGCCGTATCTTTCACATACTCCATATATTCTTCCGCCGGCACATCCGCTGAGTCCGCATAAAAGCCGCAAAGGTATCCCTGTGCAAATTTTCTGAACTCTTTACAGTTATCGTTAATCAGCTCACTCTGGTCATCATCAAATGCATCCGACGCATCATGCGTGATTTTATTTATGCTGCCGGACACAACTGCATTAATATCCCATATCTTTACGTTGCATTTTTTCTTATCACCGCTGCCGCTTACAGTTTCTGACCTGCCCTTCATATGATAGGCTCCGTCAAATTCGGCATCATATACATGATACGGCACATAGATTCCCCTGAATTCGTGAATGCCGTCCTCAAGCTTGTAGTCATTCGGAACATAATTGTTCTTATCCACAAACTCGTCAAATATCTTTTTGCAGCCTTCCTTATCAACCTTAAACGGTATTATGTAGTGCGGTGCTTCAATCTTATCCGTTCCCGAATGCCTTACAGCCGGCGCACCTCAATAGCTGCAAAAGCCCGCTATCGTATTATCATTGGAGTATACTTCACCGCCGCACTGTGAGCATCTGAATACATTAAATGTATCAGCGCTCTCTGCATTATCCTTAACCGATGTAACCCCATATTCCTGTTGGCAGGACGGACACTTAAGCTTCTGCTTTGCTACGTCAAACTCAAGTGCGCTGCCGCAGTCCGGACATGCTATCATAGTTTACCCTTCCCATTTTAATATCTGCTGCCTTGATTGTATCAGAAAACAGGGAGGCGTGCAAAAAGGATTTTGCACTGCCTCCCCGAACGCCAATTATTATTTTCAGATTAATCCTGCAAGTGTAGGAAGTGCCATCGTAAGTGCCGGAATATAGGTCACAAGCAGAAGTCCCAGAAGTATCGCTACATAATACAGCAGCATGTAGGGAAGTGTCTTAGCAAGTGTACTTCCCCCCACCCTTATTGCAACAAAAAGGGTGTTGCCCACAGGCGGCGTTATATTGCCTATACAAAGATTATATACAAGAATCAGCCCAAACTGCACGGAATTCATCCCAAACGACTTGACAATCGGCAAAAAAAGCGGCGTGAATATAAGAATTGCCGGAGTTACATCCATAAATGTTCCTGCGACAAGCAGTATCAGATTCATTATCAGAAGTATGATTACCGGACTCTGCGTCACTCCGAGAAGTGCCGCCGATACTGCCTGAGGTATCTGTTGGAATGACATTACCCAGCCGAGTACATTGGACACGCCGATAAGAAATACGACAAGTCCGCTCATGCGTGTGCTTTCAATTACGATATTCCAGAATTTTTCAAGTGTTATATTGCGGTAGCATATTCCGAGAATGAGCGCATATACAACAGCTATCGCCGAGCCTTCCGTTGCCGTAAATATTCCCGCAACAATACCGCCTATTACAACTACTATAAGTGACAATGCGGGAATTGCCCTGACTGTACACATTCCCAGATTCTTCCAGTCAAATCTTCCCGGCACTCCCCTGTAACCTTTTTTTACCGCAAATATTATTCCGACGGCAATACAGCAGAGTGCCCATACTATTCCGGGAACATATCCACCGAGGAACAGTGCCGCAACGGAGGTTCCGCCTGATGCCAGTGAGTATGTTATCAGCGCATTGGACGGAGGAATGAGAAGCCCCGACGGTGCAGAGGCCGCATTGGTTGCAACACATAATGCCGGGTCATAGCCAAGCTTTTCCTCACCATCCTTAACCATACTTCCAACCGCCGCACATGCTGCTGCCGCAGAGCCCGATATTGCTCCAAACAGTGAATTGGCTGCCGCATTGGTTACAAGAAGTGCACCCGGAAGCTTGCCGAGTATCGCCATTACAAAATCAACAAGCCTTTTTGCTATTCCTCCCTGATTCATCAGATTGCCTGCAAGTATAAAGAAAGGTATTGCCGTCAGGCTGAACTTACTCATGCCGACAAATGTTCTCTGTGCGGCAGTTACGACGGCCACATTCATGTCCATCGTTGCAAGAATTGCCGCAAGCGCCGATATTCCTATTGAATATGCAATCGGAACTCCAAGCACCAGAAGCACAAGCAGAACAACAAGTATTATTATAAGTGACTGTACTGCCATCATCACACCTCCTCATTGAGCACTTGTATCACGTTATAGATATCCCTTAGTTCTTCATGCTCTTTCAGAAAGTTCTCATGCATTGGCAGACATATCTGTCTGAACATCTCTGTGTCCGGATATAGAAATGTTACTCCCTGCTCCTTCTGTGCCCGCTCACGCGATGCCTGAACCGCGCTGTCCCATTCCTCTCTCTCAATTCTGTTAAAAAGCTCAAATCCCTCATAAAACACCGTTCGCTCCTCTTCAGTAAGCGATTCAAGGAATTCACAGTTACCAATCAGAATGTCGGGTATCATCTGATGCATATCGTACGAATAGTATTTGCACACATCCCCATGTCCGTTGGAGGTCAGCGCAAGCTCATTATTCTCGGCTCCGTCAATTACATGTGCCTGAAGCGCCGTGTATACATCCCCAAAGCCCATCGGCGTGGCAGAGCCTCCGAGCAGCTTCATCATCTCAACATTGGTCGGTGACTGCTGGACGCGTATCTTAAGGCCTTTAAGGTCTGACGGGCTGTTAATCTCTTTATTGACCGTATAAAAATTTCTCGTTCCTGCATCAATCCACGTCACCGCCTCAAAGCCCGCCTTTTTTGTTGATGCAAATATATCTGATGTAATATCCTCATCATCCATCGCGGCGTGATAGCTTGCGGTTGAAGCAAACAGATACGGAAGGTTAAAAAGCGTATACTGGTCGGAAAATGTCTCAAGTATTGAATTGCTTGCAACGCAGAAGTCTATTGCACCGGTCTGCGTAAGCTGCACCATATCAGTCTGTGCGCCGAGAAGCTCATTTGGAAATATCTCTATGTCAAATCTGTCACCAAGCCGCTCTTCAACGTATTTTTCAAACTCCGCCAGCCCTATGTTGACAGGATGGTCAGTTGCCTGATTATGTCCGATTCTGACTATGCGCCTTCCGCTGCCACTCTGCCCTCCCTGCCTGATATCACAGGCATAGAGCACGGACGTCATTATGACAATAAGTATAAATGCTGCTATTTTGCCAGATATTCTCCGCAGATTTTTTGCTGTACTTTTCATTTTTGCATAATCCCCATTCTGCAGGTACATTCCGCAATACAGATGCACTCTGCAATATTAAATTCCGCACTAAAATTGCACGTCTTCTTAGAGACATTATCTGCAACAGAACGGGGATTTATTCAAAAATATTATCGTGCCGCCTTTATGAGCATTATAAAGAAGTTCTCAGCTGTCTGCCTGTCCATGAACTTACCGGCATTATCAGCATTATTCAGATTCTTGACAACTGCTGCCTCCGGATGAAACTGAAATCCTACGGCGAACTTCTTATCTGTGCGTTGGATGCTCTCAATCATACTGATGCCGTTAGTGTCTGTTGTTCCCGTCACCTTAAGCTTTGTTCCGTCAACACTCAACAATGCCTGGTGATGCCATGATGGGACTGACTTTAGGACATCACTGCCAACAATCTGATATAAGACTGAATCGCTGTCAGTAATATTCACATCATGTGGTGCATAGTCTCTGTATGCATCCGGTGAAATCTTATTATTACGATGCAGATAATTGTACTCTATTCCTGCCGCCCTGAAATATTCAGGTATATCCTGTATAAATGTTGCTCCGCTTACTGTTCCCAGCATCTGCATTCCGCGGCAGAAGCCCATTATAGGAATATCCTTATCAAGACAGTATGACATGAGAATATAGTCATTTACATCTCTTGTAGCATTATAGTCCTTCTCCTCTTGAATTCCATGCCATGACGCAGGTTCTTTTAAGAGTGTTGGGGCTATATCCTCTCCACCGGTGAATATTACTGCATTTATTCCATCCATTACTTTTTCAGCATTAGAATTGTTATATGTGTTACTCTTTATCACATCAGCGTATTCCTGCTTCAATACGTCATTGTCATCTATGCATTCTGACGCAACATTGCCTGATTCATAAGGAATATCACCGGTTACTACCTGATTCAGCATAACATATCTTGCGCCTATATCATCAAGTGTCGCCGCTATATTAGTATAGAATTCTGAATCCGGATCTGCCCTCCACGCAATTCCTATTGTGATATCACCGCTTGCGCTGCTTTCGCCAGTACTTACCTGCGTTACGCCATAACCGCTGCCATCACTGTTATTCCCCACATCAGAAGTCCCACATCCGGTAACAGCCATAAAAATAATTAAATAACATCTTCTAACATTTATATAATGATACCACAGTACACAAACTAAAAAACACCTCAGAACCAAAATTCCGAGGTGTAACATGCTTTTCTGAAACACCATAAAACGTTTGAATTGTAAATATTATCTCTTTGAGAACTAGAATTAACATTTTGATATCCTGAAAAGCCCACAAATAGGGGATTTGTGCATGACAGTGTTGCATATGTGTTGTATGCGGTTGACTGCCCACACATTCCCAGGACTACTTATTGACATAATTTTTGCCAGCAACATTATTCCATCAATCCTAATATATCCTGTTCACTCCAATATTCATTTGGATATATTGATAGTTCCTCTTTATGCTTACGAAT
>CAMBEF010000190.1 GCA_945865495.1 uncultured Bacteroides sp.
TCAATGTCACCGTTGAAGGCAAGGTATCCGACGGTGCCTCCGTACAGACCGCGCTTCACATTTTCAAGGCTGTCTATTATGTCCATAGCCTTTACCTTAGGAGCACCTGAGAGGGTACCGGCAGGGAGGACTGACATAAGTGCATCTACAGGATTTTTGCCATCGCGTAGAGTTCCTTCAACATCCGATACAAGGTGCATAAGTTTTGAATACCGTTCAACTCTCATGAAATCCGTTACTTTTACGCTTCCTGCGCTGCATACACGGCCGACATCGTTGCGTCCGAGATCTACAAGCATTGTATGCTCTGCACGTTCTTTTGGGTCATTTAGAAGAGCTTTTTCAAATTCAGCATCCTGTTCATCATCAGCACCTCTTGGGTAAGTTCCGGCAATAGGACGGTTGAGAACCTTTCCGTCAGTTACGCTTACAAGCATCTCAGGAGATGCACCTGCAATGCAGTAATCTTTGTGGTCAAAATAATACAGATAAGGCGAAGGGTTAGTAGAGCGGAGCATTCTGTATACGTCAAATGCATCCGGCGGATTATCAACTTCAAATCTCTGTGATATTACTACCTGGCTTATATCTCCGCCGAGAACATGCCGGCGGCATTGCTCAACCATGCCACAGAACTCTTCTTTGCTGTAGTTGGACTTTATGGTACATTCGCTGCCGGTCCGGCGCTTTGCCGAATCCTCAGGGATATAGCGGCAGAGGAGTCTTCCGAGATTTGCAGCACGCTGCCCAAGCGAATCGTATCTTGCAGCAAGAGTGCCGTTGTCCTTTGCATCCTCGGCCGTAAGGTTAAGAATGATGACGGCTTTTGATGAAAGGTGGTCATAGGCAACGATTTCATCATAGATAAACATATTGGCATCATCCATTCCAAGGTCATCAGCAGGTACATTTACAAGGGAATCCTCGCAGTAGCGTACCATGTCATACGCAAAATAACCGATGAGGCCGCCTGTAAGCTTAGGCATATTGTCAAATTTCGGCGAGCGGTACTGTTCCATTATCTTTGAGAAAAATGCTGACGGATTGGAGGCATCATCAGCAGTTACCGAACCGTCCCTGTTGATGATGGAAGCTTTGCGGTCATGTATCCTTACCTCAGCCCTTGGATTAAGTCCGATAAATGAATAGCGCCCCCATTGATTTGAGTTATCTACTGATTCAAGAATAAAGCAGTTATCGTAATTCTCCTTAAGGGTTGCAAACATTCTTACCGGAGTAAGACTGTCTGTGAGAAGTTCGTAGAATACCGGAACGGTTTTGTATTTCTTTAATAATTCAGCGGCATTCTCAAGCGATGGAAATAACATGTGTAATTCTCCTTTCAGATTCTGTAATAATTCTTAATAATCCGGGGTACAAAAAAATCCCCTGAGACTGCTAATAATTATGCAGTCTCAAGGGACGAAAGTTCGTTATGTGACTTACGTGGTGCCACCCTTATTCGCTGTTATGTAACAGCCTCAGCGAGTATCGTGTGCCGGCCTGACGTAATGTTGTAATGGTATACGGCATGTTATGTAATAAAAAAGACATCGTCAAAATATAAAATGACAATGCCGCATACACTAAATTCATGTAAAACAAGTACGCAGCTAATCGCATTAATACTCTCTCCACTTACGCAGGAACCGCGGCGGGGGCTACTTCATAATGTTCACCCTGCTCCTCACAAACCCATTCGCACTTACTGTACGTGTCCGGCTTCCACCAATGCCAGACTCTCTGTGACGCCTTGATAAATGTTACTTGCTTTTGCTCAAAGGATTTATAAATATTCAATTAAAATCTGTATTTAGTCTAACATAAATAATACATTTGTCAAGAATATTTTTATATAAAAATTCATATCTATAGAGAAGATACGCAAAGGGAGAGATGTGCTGTATATGAATGAAAAAGCATTAAGTGTGATTGGTCAATACGGGCTTGAGGTAAGAAAAAGTGTAAGAGCCAGAGGCGGAATTGCGGTACTTACGGATAATGGATATAAGCTTTTGTATGAGTGTACCAGAAGTGACAGCTATTATGAACGCGAAAATATGATAACAGCAGGCATTAAAAGAACCGGCTTTGAATATATTGACACCTATGTAATGACGACTGAAGGGACACTGTTCTCTCAGGATGCACAGGGGAGAAAATATATACTGAAAGACTGGTTTGATGCACAGGAGTGTGACATAAGAAATGAAATACATGTTGCAATGGCGGCAAAGACACTTGCTGTGCTGCATGGGCATATGATGAATATGGATAAATGTGAACATGAGCTCAAATATAATAATGCCACTGACATGCGTATGAAATTTGATAAGCATACGAAAGAAATGCGGATGGTGGGCAACTATCTTAAGGGCAAGAAGAATAAAAATGAGTTTGAGATGCTTATGCGCAGATCACTCATGACATTTCATGAGGAGGCGCTTGCGGCGGCACAGGAGCTGGAGGAGATGGATTATGGCAGCAGGATTGAAAAAGCACGTACATCGTATGAAATGTGCCACGGCAGCTATAATTATCATAATGTGTTATTTACTGACAGAGGGTGTGCGGTTACTGGCTTTGAGCATTGCTGTGTTGACTGTCAGATTAATGATCTGTATCAGTTTATGCGTAAATTGCTTGAAAAGAATGGGTGGGATGCGCGCGCAGGCCATTCGGTGATAGAAGCATATTCGGAGGTCAGACCGGTAAGTGATGATGACATGAAACTTTTGAGAATTAATTTTCTGTATCCCGAAAAGTTCTGGAAGGTGATTAATTTTTATAATAATTCCAATAAGAGCTGGATTCCGCGCAAGAGCATAGAGAAGCTGGAAGGCGTACTTGCGCAGAATGACGCACGCAGGGCATTTATAGAGACATTGCATTAAAATACTCGTTATGATAAAATGTACCAAAGGAGAAAGTCTGTAAAAACATGAAACCAATATACATAATTAAAGAATATATGGGAAAGTTTATTAATAGAAGCAAAGAGGCATGCAGGATGGCGGGAGCAATTATACTCGCGGTTGTCATGTCTTTTTCGCTTATTGCGTGTTCGTCAGGGAAAAGTTCTTCCAATATAACAAAAGGCGGAGATATACTTCCGATTGCAAGTAAGGCGGTTGATTCCAGCGAGGCGGCAGCTAATCCGGATGAGATAAGTATTACTGGTGTGCTTACGTACATTGACGGTACATCGCAGAAGATGCATTATATGGACGTTCAGAGCGGTAATGAATATGAGGTATCATATTCAGGAGGAACAGATATAAAGAGCAAGTATGATTCAGTTATAACTACAGCCAGACTTAGTCTGGGAACAATATATGATGTTACATGCAACCGTGACGGATGGGCAAAGAGCATACATGAATCGGATAAGGCATGGAAAATATCACAGATTACAGGTTTCTCTGCGGATGAGAGAGAGAGAACGGCAACAATAAGTTCCAAGACGTATAAGTATGCGCGGTCAGCTGTGGTCATGTCCGGAAGTGAGAGAATACAGCTTTCGGAGATAATGAAGCAGGATGCGGTTACGGTATGCGGAATTGACAGTACTGTATATTCTGTCAGTGTTGATAAGGGACATGGATACCTTAAGCTTACAGGGGTTGACGATTTCCTTGGAGGCTATGTTGATATCGGAACACAGATGGTATGTGTTGTGGAAAAAGATATGCTGCTTACTGTGCCTGAAGGTGAATATAAGGTCCAGATACAGAACACCAACAGAAGCATGTCAGCAAGTAAAACTGTCAAGATTGAAAAGGATACCGATGTTACACTTGATTTCAGCGAGTACAGAACCCAGGCAACACAGAATGGCCTTGTTGAATTCTCGGTAACTCCGGCGGGGGCAGTCATGTATATAGACGGAACACAGGTATCGTATGAGCAGCCTATATCACTTGAGTATGGTAAGCATACGGTTGTCCTGCGCTCTAATAATTACATGGCATATGAAGAAGTATTTTACGTGACTCAAAGCTATGAGAAAAAAATTATAGATATGACAATATCAAAGTCAAGCCAGTCGGGGCAGACAGCAACTAAGTCATCACAGACTTCTGTGGGCAGCAATAACAGAAGTACTGCCGCATCAGGAAAGTCGGGACAGACGGGAACCACATCCGGTAAGTCACCGACTACAGCTTCAACATCAGGTAACGCCATAGTTAACGGTACGGTCAAAGACCTTACGGAAGGTTACTATGTTTCAATAAAGGGGCCGCAGGGGGCAGCAGTATATGTGAATAATTATTACGTCGGAATTGCTCCGGTAACAGTAGATAAAAAAGCCGGAACAATGGTAATGACATTTACGATGGTTGGTAAGCAGACTAAGAGTTATTCGGTTGAGATTGCCAATTCAACCGGAGATGTAAGCTACGAATTCCCGGCGCTTCCGGACAGCCAGCCGGTAAGTTCGGTCGCAGTGGATTAAGGTCATATGAAGCAGAAAGGATAACACTCATGGAAAAGACAATGGATATAAGATTTTCACCTCCCGATATAACAGAGGCAGAGATTCAGGCAGTAGCAGAGGTAATGCGCTCAGGATGGATTACAACAGGTCCTAAGACCAAACAGCTTGAAAAGGAGATTGCTGCATATG
>CAMBEF010000191.1 GCA_945865495.1 uncultured Bacteroides sp.
GATGAAGATATTAAGGACATATCTTGTGGACTGTGTTGCCAAGTCAATGAAGAATAATGTACGATGCAGGGTAATAGGAAGACCTGACGGATTAAGTCAGGATATTCTTGACAGTATCCATAACCTTGAAGAGAAGACAAAGAATAATACAGGACTTAATTTTACAATTGCAATTAATTATGGCGGAAGAGATGAGATAAGAAGGGCGGTTAAGGCGATTGCGGATGAGGTAGTCGCAGGAAAAGTTAAGCCGGATGACATTACCGAGCAGATGATTGCACAGCACCTTGATACATGGGAGCTTCCTGATCCTGATCTGCTTATAAGGACAAGCGGGGAAGAAAGACTGTCTAATTTTCTTCCATGGCAGCTCGCGTATACGGAGTTTTACTTTACACCGGTATTATGGCCTGATTTTAACGAAAAAGAAATGATAAAGGCTATTGAAAAATATAATAAGCGTGAGAGAAGATTTGGCGGTGTAAAGGAGGAACAGGCATAAGTGTATAACCGCATTATGTCTGCATATATAATATGTTAGTTAGAATTTTGAGTGGGATAGTACTTCTCCTGATTACAGGCTCTTCGCTTATAATCGGAGGATGGTATCTGTATGGAATATGCATATTCATCTCGCTTGTGGGAATGATGGAATATTACCGTGTACTCGGTATCAATAAAAAGCTTCCGGGAATCATAGGCTATGTAGGAGCAGCGGCTTACTATATATCGGTCCTTATGCCGGATGAATGCTTTGGGGTACTTGTGCTTACTGCAACGGCAATAGCAATGATGATTGCATATGTTGCAACATTTCCAAAGTACACAATCGAAGATATTGCAAAGGGATATTTTGGCGTTATATATGTTGCAGTTATGATTTCATATATATATCTTACGCGTCAGCTCCATGACGGAGAATATCTTGCGTGGCTTATATTCATATGCTCATGGGGCAGTGATTCATTTGCTTATCTTGCCGGAGTGGCATTTGGAAAGCATAAGATGACACCGAAGCTGTCACCTAAGAAGTCTTATGAGGGAGCAGTTGGCGGTATCGCAGGAGCTGCAGTGCTCGGAGCATTATTCGGAGTACTTGTAAAATATCTTACGGGAGCCGATTACATGCTGGCATTCACGGCTGCATCGGCAATAGGCGCTACAATCTCGATATTCGGCGACCTTGCGGCATCGGCAATAAAGCGCAATAAAGATATTAAGGATTACGGCAGGCTTATACCGGGACACGGCGGAATACTTGACAGATATGACAGTGTAATATTTACTGCACCTATAGTATACTGGGTGCTGTATTTTATAGTCAGATGAGAGTAGTCTGATAACAGATTGGAGACAGAAGTGAAAAAAATTTCGGTACTTGGATCTACAGGGTCAATAGGAACACAGACATTGGATGTCGTTCGCAAAAATAATGACATTGAGGTGGTGGCAATGGCTGCCGGCAGAAGAATAAAGGAAATGGAAGCTCAGATAAGGGAGTTCAGACCGAAGCTTGTAAGCGTGGCAGATGAGCAGCTTGCAAAGGAGCTTGCGGTAAGCATTGCAGACCTTGATGTTAAGATTGTATATGGTATGGAGGGACTTACCGAAGCTGCGGTATATCACGAAGCGCAGACAGTAGTAACGGCAGTTGTCGGAATGATGGGAATTGTTCCTACGATAGCTGCAATAAAGGCAGGCAAGGATATTGCACTTGCCAACAAAGAGACACTTGTTACGGCAGGTCATATAATAATGCCGCTTGCAAAGGAATATAATATAAATATATACCCTGTTGACAGTGAGCATTCAGCAATATTCCAGTCACTTAACGGAGAATATCATGCGGAGATTGATAAGATACTATTGACTGCATCAGGCGGGCCTTTCCGCAATTATACTAAGGAACAGCTGAAGAACGTGAAAGTTGAGGATGCATTGAAGCACCCTAACTGGGCTATGGGGCGTAAGATAACGATAGACTCATCAACAATGGTGAATAAAGGACTTGAAGTTATGGAAGCGCAGTGGCTGTTCAATGTACCGGTTGACCGTGTTCAGGTAATTATCCAGCCACAGAGTGTAATTCATTCAATGGTTCAGTTTGTGGACGGAGGTGTCATGGCACAGCTCGGAAGCCCTGATATGAGACTTCCTATACAGTATGCGCTTTATTATCCGCACAGAAAGCCACTTGATACTAAGAGACTTGATTTCTATGAGCTGGGACAGATTACATTCCAGAAGCCGGATTTTGATAAGTTCAGAGGGCTTGCACTTGCATATGAAGCTGCAAGAAAGGGCGGTAATATCCCTACAGCGCTTAATGCAGCTAACGAGATGGCAGTTGCAATGTTCCTTGACCGCAAGATAAGCTATCTTCAGATACCTGAGATTATTGAATATGTCATGAATGAGACACATTATGCCGATAATCCGGATGTTGACAGGATACTTGAGACAGAACAGACAGCATATGAGCTTATCAGAAGCAGGTATTAACAATAAAGGCAGGTATGGCACTTGAATATAGTATTAGCAATAATCGTACTGAGCGTAATAATAATTGTTCATGAACTCGGACATTTTATTCTGGCAAAGGCTAACGGAGTAATGGTAATGGAATTCTGTATAGGATTCGGGCCGAAGCTTGTCAGCTTTAAAAAAGGCGAGACCGTGTACAGCATTAAGCTGCTTCCGTTTGGCGGAGCATGTATAATGCTGGGAGAAGATTTCCTTGATACTGATGATGAGGAAGACGGTGACGAGAAAGCGCTTTCCGGTAATGAAGCCGGATTACAGTCTGCTGATAACACCGTTTTATCGGAAAATGATGCCGATGAAGCAGGTAAGCGTGCTGAAAAATCGGTAAAAGAAAAATATGACATGAGCAGGTCATTCCCGGCTCAGTCGGTATGGGCAAGAATGTCAATTCTGGCAGCAGGACCGGTGTTTAATTTCATACTTGCATTTGTTCTTTCGGTTGTGATTATAGGCTTTGTGGGGTATGATCCGTGTGAAGTCTCGGCTGTTGCCGATAATTCCCCTGCAAGCAGCGCAGGGCTTGAAGCCGGAGACCTTATAACTAAGATTAACGGGCACAGTGTTACATTTTCAAGGGATTTATCTCTTGAGACGCTCATGCACCCTGACAGGACGCTTAATATTACTTATGAGCGTGATGGACAGAAGTACACGGCAACGGTAGTTCCCGAATATCAGAAAAAGGTATCTTATATGACAGGAATCACGATTCTTTCTGATTGCAGTATACAGACAGTAGAGAATGATTCTCCTGCCAAAAAAGGCGGAATAAAAGCCGGTGATAAGATAAAGAGCATTCAGGGAACGGAGATTGAGAATACGCAGCAGATTGTAGATATAATTGCAGCGTGTGACGGCAGCGAACAGACAATAGTTGTTGAGCGTGACGGCAAAGAGCTTACTCTTAAGGTTACTCCGCAGATGAAGGAACGCGAGAGCTATTATACCGGACTTTATTCATATGGAGCAAGACAGAAGGCGGGAGCGCTGTCAACTGTCGGTTATGCATTTAAGGATGTCGGATACTGGATAAGAACAGTATTCGGAAGTCTTGGAATGATGTTCAGGGGACAGGTGACACTTGATGATGTGTCAGGTCCTGTCGGCGTTGTGAGTGTAATCGGTGATGTTGTCGAGGAGAGCAAGTCAGACGGAGCGTTCTATGTGCTGCTTAATCTGTTCAACATGACGGTTATGATCAGTGCCAACTTAGGTGTGATGAATCTTCTTCCGCTTCCGGCGCTTGACGGAGGAAGGCTTCTGTTTGTCATACTTGAGATATTAAGAGGTAAGCCGGTAGCTAAGGAAAAAGAAGGCATCGTTCATTTTGCTGGAATGATACTTCTCATGATACTTATGGTTGTGGTAATGTTTAACGATATTAAAAATCTCTTCTGATGTGAGGTTAAGATATGTACAGAGATAATACAAAGACAGTCAGAATAGGCAATGCAGTTATAGGTGGGGGCAATCCGATACTGATACAGTCGATGACTAATACACCGACAGAGGATGTCAAGGCAACGGTTGCACAGATCATTGAACTCGAAAAGGCAGGATGCGACATCATAAGATGCACTGTACCTAACAGACAGGCAGCGGATGCAATTGCAGAGATAAAGAAGCAGATTCACATTCCGCTTGTTGCCGATATACATTTTGATTACAGAATGGCAATAGCTGCCATTGAGAACGGCGCTGACAAGATAAGAATTAATCCGGGCAATATAGGAGACAACAGCAAGATTAAAGCAGTCGTAGATACTGCAAAGGATCACAATATTCCTATAAGAGTCGGAGTTAACAGCGGTTCGCTCGAAAGGGATCTTGTTGTAAAATATGGCGGCGTAACTGCCGAAGGACTTGTCGAGAGTGCACTTGACAAGGTTAAGATTATAGAAGACCTCGGATATGATAATCTTGTAATAAGCATAAAGTCCTCTGATGTTCCTATGTGCATTAAGGCGCATGAACTGATAGCAAGTAAGACGGATCATCCGCTTCATGTCGGAATTACTGAGGCAGGCACTGTATACAGGGGCAGCATAAAGTCAGCAGTCGGACTTGGCGTTAGTCTGTAT
>CAMBEF010000192.1 GCA_945865495.1 uncultured Bacteroides sp.
CATCCGCACCCGGCTCTTTTGCAAGCATCTCTGCAGCTGTTATGGAACCCGGCTGGTTGCCGCCGGCACCGTTGATGAGTATATCGCAGCTTCCGAGTTCAGTCCTGATTGTCTCATATGCGCTGATAAGACTGGATTTGTCTGTGACATTGCAGATATAGCCTTTGATTGTTACGGATTTGCCATGCTCACCGAGGGCCTGCTGCGTCAGGCTGCTGACGACTTTTGACATTTTTTCATGATTACGTCCGATAAGTGCAACAGAAGCTCCGCTTACTGCAAGTCCGTATGCCATGGCAGAACACAGTGTTCCACTTCCTCCTGTCACTATGGCAGTCTTGCCTGAAAGATTAACATCAAATGGTATCTTCATGTATGGTTATCCTCCATTATTTACTAATAAATTTATTATAATATATTTGGAGCTGCATTTGCATATTTTTGTGTGGCAAAATCATTTGACATATGATATTATTACTTGGTGCGCCGGATACTGGAATGATTTGGCTTGCAGCCTGAGGATTAATTTGCGTGTTGACGGAGCATTATTTATTATAATGAATATCGATTTTGGAGGCAGTATGGGTAAGATTCATTCTATAGAAAGTTTTGGTTCAGTTGATGGCCCTGGAGTGAGATTTGTGATTTTTACGCAGGGATGCCATATGAGATGTCAGTTCTGCCATAATCCGGATACATGGAATATGGAAGACGGAGAAGAGATGTCAGCCGATGACCTTCTTAAGCAGGCACTCAGATATAAGTCATACTGGAAGAACAAGGGCGGTATAACAGTAAGCGGAGGAGAACCTCTTCTCCAGATGGATTTCCTTATCGAGCTGTTTACCAAGGCTAAGGCGAAGGGCGTTAATACAACACTTGATACTTCAGGTAATCCGTTTACACGCAAGGAGCCTTTCTTTAGCAAGTTCAAGGAGCTTATGGAGGTCACAGACCTTGTTATGCTTGATATAAAGCAGATTGATGATGAGAAGCATAAGACGTTGACAGGCTGGAGTAATGCTAATATACTTGATATGGCACAATATCTGTCAGAGACAGGTAAGCCGATGTGGATAAGACATGTGCTTGTTCCGGGCGGAAGCGATGATGATGAACTCCTTAAGAGACTTGATGCATTTATTAAGACACTTAAGAATGTTGACCGTGTTGAGGTGCTTCCTTACCATACACTTGGTACTTTCAAGTATGAGGAACTCGGTATTGATTATCCGCTTAAGGGAGTTAATCCTCCGTCTAAGGAGAGGATTGATAACGCCAACAGGCTTCTCCATACAGCTGATTACACAGGCTATATGACGAGATAGCTTACGTTTATATTTACATTTTAATATGCGCATGACGCAGGAAAGAGGTAGACATGAAGAAGATCACCAAGGATACAACAATCGGTGAGGCAATTACAATTGATGAGGGAATCATCCCTATCCTTATGAGCGCAGGAATGCATTGTGTAGGATGTCCTGCATCACAGGGAGAGACAATTGAGGAAGCAGCAATGGTTCATGGTATGGACATTGACCAGCTTATGGAAGCAATTGAAGATTATATTGCATCTACAAACTAATCCGGAATTGATTCGGCATCATGTCGGATAGTCATAATAAAAAGCATTGGAACTGTTAATATATGTCCCAATGCTTTTTATTATGCCATCAGAGAACAAAAGCCATGATTAATCAGCTACTGTTCTTCTGAGATGTGCTTATACTTGGCACGTGTAGCCATTCCGCCTCTTAAGTGGCGTTCAGATTTGTTGATGTCGAGTACTTTGCGGACATTTTCGGCAAGTGTGTGGTTTATCGCAGGTAACCGCTCAGTCATGTCTTTGTGTATCGTGCTTTTGCTTACGCCAAAACGGGATGCAGCCTGACGGACTGTAGCTTTGCTGTCGATTATGTACTGTGCAATTGTAATGGCACGTTCTTCTATGTATCCTTTCAATAGATTCCCCCATCAAAGTGGTTTGTACAATGTATGAAAGTAACATAGAAAAAATAACTACAGAATTGCGTTGATTGACAAATCAGGGCGCTTGGATAAATCAATAAATTCGCCGTCACACATTATTGATGGGCGTGACAGGCGGTTGCTGTTGATAAGTACAACTTCACCGATTCGTCCGTCAGACAGGCGGACATTAGTGTGAAGATAAGATGAAACAACATGATTAATAAACGGAAGGAGTATGTTAGGATCATACGTGCTGAATGCTTCTTCTTCCATAATCTTAATAACATCGAAAGGACACATTGAACCGCGGTATACACGTGCGGCTGTCATTGCATCATATACATCGGCAACTGTAATAATCTTAGCCATTACAGGTATCTTGTCACCCTTAAGACCGAATGGATAGCCTGAACCGTCACACTTCTCGTGATGAAGAAGACATGCCTCCTTGATGCGGTTATCAATATTCTTATCCTTAAGAAGATTGAAGCCGAGGTTAACATGTGTCTTGATAACATCGAATTCGGCAGCTGTGAGCTTGCCCGGCTTGAGAAGAATCTCTTCAGGAATCATAAGCTTGCCTATATCATGAAGAAGGGCTGCAGTTGAGAGAACATTAAGATCGTCTTCTGACATATTGAGCCAGCGGCCTATGATTGTTGCAATAAGCGATACGTTGACACAGTGGACATATGTAAGGTCATCGTTCTTACGGAGGCTGTGAAGCATATCGAATACCTGAAGGTTGGAACGGCTGCCGGACAGAATGCTGGTTGTATCTGCAAGAAGGGTGTTGACATCAATCTCTTTGTTGCGGAATACAATATCGTTAAGGTTATCCTTTACATTATTGACAGTACAGTTATATTCTTCTGTGAACTTTGTAAATTCAGGAGTTGCACGGAGCTTGTCAAAGTAAGTAGGCTCTGTATCTGTTCCCTGAATCCCATCATATATAAGTATCTCGAGAATGTGATTGTCAGCGATTGTGTTGATAAGATCCTGCGTGAGTGCAACCCCCTGTGGAACAATCATGTGTCCGCCCGGTGAATATACATCTCTGGCAAGAATCATGCCTTCTTCTGCTTCAAATATAAAAACTGTTTTTTCTTTTCCAGACTGCATAGATATCTGTCCTCCCATATTAAATAACCATTAAAAAATAGACCTGAAACCATTATCTATAATTATATTTAATAAGCATGGTAAAGTCAAATATTTCCATAATGTTTAAAATTTTTATAAACATCTGTTAAATGCTTGACGAAAAGGGAGCCATGATGTAATATAAGCACGAAACTTAATAAAGTTTGATTTATCCCTTATTAAGAGTGGCGGAGATACATAGGATCTATGAAGCCCGGCAACCCCTTGCAGACCAATACCGGTGAATTACGGTGATGGGACAGGCAGAGGAAGGTGCCAACCTGAGCGGATTTTCGGAAGAGCGGTTTGTGATGACCTGAGTTTGGCTGTGTATGGCAGCGCAGGAAGTTATGATACTGCAACCGGAGAAGACGAACAATAAGAGGATTTCTGAATAACCGATGTGCGCAGAAGTCCTTAGTAATAAGGACTTTTTATTTTTGCAGACAATGAGCGGAACCGGTATTTATACGGGGCTGGAGTCTGCACACCGCAATCTGCAGAAAGGGTGAATCAACAAACATTTACACATCAATATAGAGGAGAATGAGATGGAAAGAAGATTATTTACATCAGAGTCAGTTACTGAAGGACATCCTGATAAAATCTGTGACCAGATATCAGATGCAGTTCTTGATGCACTTATTGCACAGGATCCATACAGCCGTGTTGCATGTGAGACACTCACTAACACGGGATTTGTAGTAGTTATGGGCGAGATTACAACCAAGGCTAATGTGGATATCAGCCAGATTGTGCGTGATACAGTGGTTGAGATTGGATACGACAGCTCAGATAAGGGATTTGATGGCAATACATGTGCAGTTATGGTTGCGCTTGATAAGCAGTCACCTGATATCGCAATGGGTGTTGATAAGGCACTTGAGGCAAAGAATGGTGAAGAGACTGATGAGCAGATAGATGCAATCGGTGCCGGAGATCAGGGTATGATGTTCGGATATGCAACTAATGAGACAGAAGAGTATATGCCATATCCTATCGCACTTGCACAGAAGCTTGCGAAGAGACTTACAGACGTGCGTAAGAACGGAACACTTCCATACCTTCGTCCGGATGGTAAGACACAGGTAACTGTGGAGTATGACGAGAACGGTAAGCCGGTACGTCTTGATGCAATTGTAGTATCAACACAGCATGCACCTGAAGTAACACAGGAGCAGATTCACGAGGATATCAGGAGAGAAGTAATCGATGCAATCGTTGACCCTGCAATGGTAGATGATAATACAAAGATTTTCATCAATCCTACAGGCCGTTTCGTAATTGGCGGTCCTCAGGGTGACTCAGGTCTTACGGGACGTAAGATTATCGTAGATACTTACGGCGGATATGCACGTCACGGCGGCGGAGCTTTCTCAGGAAAGGACTGCACAAAGGTTGACCGTTCAGCAGCTTATGCAGCACGTT
>CAMBEF010000193.1 GCA_945865495.1 uncultured Bacteroides sp.
GGTTCGTCTGTATGAGAATATCATCGATGAGGAGAAGGGCGTATACAACGAGGAGGACGGATCAATGAATATTAATCCTAACTCACTTACTGTTCTTAATAACTGTGTTGTCGAGCCTGAACTTGCAGATGCACAGCCTGAGGATAAGTTCCAGTTTGTACGTACGGGATATTTCTGTGTTGACTCAAAGGATTCATCTAAGGAACATCTTGTATTTAACAGAATTGTATCACTTAAGAGTTCATTCAAGCTTAACTGATATTAATGTATAATTATGAAAGCGGGGACAATATTAATGGACGATTTGTTTGGTGATCTTGCGGGACTTGGAATTAAGAAGCCGCAGAGTGAAGATATATTTAAGGAAGATGAACAGGAGGCTGCCGTCAGGCCGAGCGTACAGTCTCCTATAGAGAAAAAGGAAAAGGTATTTAACGAAGCTGATTACATATTTGATAAAAATATGGAATGTCCTGTGTGCGGACGTTCGTTCAAGACTAAGAAGGTAAGGGCCGGAAAAGCACGTTTCCTCGGAACGGATTCAGATCTGCGCCCGCTTCATGAAGGCGTTGATACTGTTAAGTATGATGCAATAGTCTGCCTGCATTGTGGATATGCTTCGCTTGAGAGAGTATTTACCAATGTTACGGCAAAGCAGGCAAAGGAAATACGCGATCAGATTGGATATAGCTTCAAGGGGATGACCAATTCCATAGGCGCTTATACATATGAGGAAGCAATCCAGAGGTACAAGCTTGCACTTCTTTGCTGTGTTATCCGCAAGATGAAGATAAGTGAGAGAGCTTATGTATGCCTTAAGCTTGCCTGGCTTTACAGAGGATGGAAAAGTTCACTTTCTGAGTCAGATGCGGATTATGCGAAGAAGAAAAAAGAATGTGACGATAATGAAAAGTCATTCATAACTAAGGCATATGAGGGCTTTAAGATAGCTCTCGCCAAGGAATCAATGCCGATATGTGGGATGGATCAGTATACATTCAGCTATCTTATGGCTGATCTTGCAAGGCAGAACAAAGATTACGACAATGCCCAGAAGTTCATATATGAGATAATAAGTTCAAGATCTGTATCAGCTAAGGTTAAGGAAAAAGCCAGAATGCTTAATGAGAGAATTAAGCAGGAAAAAGATGAACAAAGCTCTTGAAAATGATACTGTAATATGATAGAATTTATTAAATTAAAAAAAGAGAAAAACTATGTGCTTCTCTTTTTTTTTGCGCAAATATGAAAAAATATAACTATTCAGCGCATAATGATGTATTTTTATGCATCATGATAAAAGAATTGTTATTTAATAATGAAAGGAAAAGGTGGCGTTCATGAAAGCATTTTTAATACTTGAAGATGGAACGGTATTTCAAGGTACGAGCATAGGTTCAACCAGAGAAGTAATCAGCGAGATAGTCTTCAATACGTCTATGACGGGATATCTGGAGGTGCTTACAGATCCTTCGTATGCAGGACAGGCTGTAACAATGACATATCCACTTATCGGTAACTATGGAATATGTCATGAGGATATGGAATCTTCCAAGGCATGGCCTGACGGCTTTATTGTGAGGGAATTATCAAGAACGCCAAGTAATTTCCGTAGTGATGATACAATACAGAGTTTCCTTAAGGAGCAGGATATTCCGGGTATAGCAGGAATTGATACAAGAGCTCTTACGAAGATTCTTCGTGAAAAGGGAACTATGAATGGAATGATTACAACTAATGAGAATTATAACATTGATGAGGTTCTTCCTAAGCTTAAGGAATATAAGGTTACAGGAGTTGTAAAGAAGGTAACATGCAAGGAACCTGTACATATGCCTAATACAGGTTACAGAGTTGCACTTATGGATTTCGGTGCCAAGGCTAACATTGCCAATTCACTTCATAAGCGTGGATGTGATGTTACTATATATCCTGCACTTACGCCGGCTGAGGAGGTGCTTGCATCCAACCCTGACGGAATTATGCTTTCCAACGGCCCGGGAGATCCTAAGGAATGTGTGGAGATAATTGAAGAACTTAAGAAGCTTTATGCAAGCAATGTACCTATATTTGCAATCTGTCTCGGACACCAGCTTATGGCACTTGCAACAGGAGCTGATACGCATAAGCTTAAGTATGGACACAGAGGAGCTAATCATCCTGTTAAGGATATGAAGACAGGAAGAGTATATATATCAACACAGAACCATGGATACGTTGTCGATGAGTCAACACTTGACAAAGATATTGCCAAGCCGGCATTTGTCAATGTTAACGACGGAACTAACGAAGGTCTGGAGTATATAGGCAAGAACATATTCACAGTCCAGTTCCATCCGGAAGCATGTGCAGGTCCGCTTGATACTGCATATCTTTTTGACCGCTTCATTGGAATGATGGCTAAGTAATATAAACATTTGTACACATTAGTATAATAGTAAGCATTATAAGCATTAAGTTTTGAATGGGAGGAAAAAATGCCAAAGAATCCAGACATTAAAAAAGTATTGGTTATCGGATCAGGTCCTATAGTAATCGGTCAGGCTGCAGAGTTTGACTATGCAGGTACACAGGCATGCCGTTCTCTTAAGGAGGAAGGTATTGAGGTAGTACTTGTTAACTCTAATCCTGCAACTATCATGACAGATAAGGATATAGCTGATGAAGTATATATTGAGCCACTGACAACTAAGTCAGTAGAGCAGATTATTCTTAAGGAAAAGCCGGACAGCGTGCTGCCTACACTTGGAGGCCAGGCCGGACTTAATCTTGCAATGGAGCTTGACGAAGCGGGATTCCTTAAGGAGCATAATGTAAAGCTTATCGGTACAACAGCACTTACAATAAAGAAGGCAGAGGATCGTCTCATGTTCAAGGAGACAATGGAGAAGATTCATGAGCCTGTTGCGGCATCACTTGTTGTTGAGAATGTTGAAGACGGTGTTGTATTTGCGGAGAAGATTGGCTATCCTGTAGTTCTTCGTCCGGCATATACACTTGGCGGCAGCGGCGGTGGTATCGCACATTGCCGTGAAGAACTTGAAGAGATTCTTGAGAACGGACTTCGTCTTTCAAGAGTGGGACAGGTTCTTGTAGAGCGTTGTATCGCAGGCTGGAAAGAGATTGAATACGAAGTAATGCGTGACAGCAACGGTAACTGCATGACGGTATGGAATATGGAGAATCTTGATCCTGTAGGTGTTCATACAGGTGACAGTATCGTAGTAGCTCCGTCACAGACACTTTCAGATAAGGAATACCAGATGCTCAGAACATCTGCCCTTAATATTATCAGCGAGCTTAAGATTACAGGTGGATGTAATGTACAGTTTGCACTTCATCCTACAAGCTTTGAGTACTGCGTAATCGAGGTTAATCCGCGAGTAAGCCGTTCTTCGGCACTTGCATCTAAGGCTACAGGTTATCCTATTGCCAAGGTTGCAGCTAAGATTGCACTCGGATATACACTTGATGAGATTAAGAATGCAATCACAGGCAAGACATATGCAAGCTTTGAGCCTGCACTTGACTACTGTGTAGTTAAGATACCTAGACTTCCGTTTGATAAGTTCATTACAGCTAAGAGAACTCTTACAACACAGATGAAGGCTACAGGTGAAGTAATGAGTATAAACCAGAGCTTTGAGGGAGCACTGATGAAGGCTATCCGTTCACTTGAACAGCATGTTGACAGCCTTATGTCATATGACTTTACAAAGCTTACCGATGATGAGCTTCTTGAAGAACTTCATGTTGTAGATGACAGAAGAATCTGGAAGATTGCCGAGGCACTCAGACGTAATATGCCGCAGGAGACACTTCATGATATAACAAAGATTGATCTTTGGTTCATAGATAAGCTTGCAATTATAGTAGAGATGGAGAAGACTCTTAAGGAGAAGCCTCTTACTAAAGAGCTTCTTGCGGAAGCTAAGCGTATGGAGTTCCCTGATAATGTTATCGGACAGCTTACAGGCAGAACGGAGGAAGAGGTTAAGGCTCTCCGTGATGAGTATGACATACATGCAGCGTTTAAGATGGTTGATACATGTGCCGCTGAGTTTGCTGCTACAACACCTTACTACTATTCATGCTATGGAAGTGAGAATGAAGTTATAGAGACAACACCTCTTAAGAAGGTTCTTGTACTTGGTTCGGGTCCTATCAGAATCGGACAGGGTATCGAGTTCGACTTCTGTTCAGTTCATTGTACATGGGCATTCAAGAGAGAAGGATATGAGACAATAATCATCAACAATAACCCTGAGACAGTAAGTACAGACTTTGATATTGCTGATAAGCTCTATTTTGAGCCACTTACAGCAGAGGATGTTGAGAATGTTGTAAGACTGGAGAAGCCGGACGGAGCAGTAGTACAGTTTGGTGGACAGACAGCAATCAAGCTTACTGAAGCACTTATGAAGATGGGTGTACCTATTCTCGGTACGAAGGCAGAGGATGTTGATGCTGCAGAGGATAGAGAGCTCTTTGATGAGATACTTGAGAAGACACAGATTCCAAGAGCTAAGGGAC